>CAVCWF010000072.1:0-9119 GCA_963605945.1 Lachnospiraceae bacterium | reverse complement strand
GTCGCCGGACTCCTTCATATAGCTTATAATGCTGGTCTTTATCTCGCGCACGTTCTCGGCGCGGGCAGTGTCCTCGATGGTGTGCTTCTCTTCAAGCGCGCGCAGATAACCGGTCTTGTCAAGCAGCTCGTCGAGCAGCGCGTCTGGCGAATTTTTGGATGCGAAGTCGCGCAGGCCGTTTATCATCGACGCAAACTGCCGCATACGCAGCGCGGGGCGGCTCAGCTCCGGGTATTTGTCCGCGTGCTCAAGCACCGCAAAGGTCGCCGTGCCCTCGCGGGCGGCTATCTCGCGGGCTATCTCCATGCTGCGCTCGCCGATGCCGCGCGGCGGAGAGTTGATGATGCGGTTCAGGCGCAGCTCATCCTCCGGAACGGCGATGACATTCATGTACGCAAGCACGTCCTTGACCTCGGCACGGTCAAAGAAGCGTGTGCCGCCGATGATGCGGTACGGCACTCCGGCGCGCTTGAAAGCGTATTCAAGCTGGTTCGACTGCGCGTTCATACGGTAGAGCACCGCGTGATCGCGCCAGTTCTCGCCGCGGCCATAGTCGGCCATTATCTGCGAAGCGACGTACTGCGCCTCCTCGTGCTCATTGTCGGCGACGTAAAGCTTTATCTTGTTGCCGTCGTCCTTATTTGTCCACAGCTCCTTGCCCTTGCGCCCCTGATTGTTGCGGATAACGGCGTTCGCGGCGTCAAGAATGTGGCCGGTGCTGCGGTAGTTCTGCTCAAGGCGGATGGTGCGGCACTTCTTATACTGGCTCTCAAAGGACAGAATATTTTCTATCGTCGCGCCGCGGAACTTATAGATGCTCTGGTCGTCATCGCCGACGACGCAGATGTTGCCGAAGCCTCCCGCGAGAAGCGAAGAGAGCAGGTACTGCAGGCGGTTCGTATCCTGATACTCGTCGATAAGGACGTATCTGAAGCGGCGCTGCCAGTATGTACGCGCGTCCTCGTGCTCCTGAAGGAGCTGCACGGTGAAGAATATCAGATCGTCAAAGTCCATTGCTCCGGCGGCGAACATGCGGCGCATGTACTCCGCGTATATCTCGCCCGTCTTGCTGCGGAAGATATCCCCGCTCGCCTTGGCCTGACGCAGATACTCCTGCGCGCCGATCTGCTGATCCTTGGCGCGGCTTATCGCGCCGAGAACGACCTTGGGCGCGTAGGTCTTGTCGTCAAGGTTGAAGTCCTTGATGATGTGCTTTATAAGGCTCGTGCTGTCCGAGGTGTCGTAAATGCTGAAATTGGACGGGAAGCCGAGCTTTTCCGCGTCGCGCCGCAGGATGCGGACGCAGGCGGAATGGAAGGTGCAGGCCCAGATATCGTTCGCTTCGGGGCCGAGCATATTTTCAAGACGGGCTTTCAGCTCGCCCGCCGCCTTGTTGGTAAAGGTAATGGCAAGGATGCGCCACGGCTCCACCGGGTCGAGCGCTGCGATGCGCCGCCCTTCCTCGCCGCCGTCCTGCATTTTTTTGATATCCTCTTCCGCCGCGCCGGCGGGAACCTCCTCGCTGTCGGACGCGCGGCCATATTTCAGAAGATTTGCGATGCGGTTGATTAACACTGTGGTCTTGCCGCTTCCGGCTCCGGCCAGTATCAGCAGCGGCCCCTCCGTGGCCAATACCGCTTCGCGCTGCTTGTCGTTGAGTCTGGCATAGTCGGAGCTTACAAGCGCCCGCCGTGCCTCGATGTATCTCTTTTCAAAATCAGTAACCATAAATTTTATTTTATCACAAATTCCGTTTTCCGACAAGCTTAATTACGCAAAAACCAGCTGCACCAGCAGCATATAGCATGCCGTGCCGCCGACAACGCTTATGAGCGTGTTGCGCTTCCATAGGTGCAGCGCCACCGTCACGGCGACGGCGATGAGCGACGGAGCGAAGCCGACGACGCTGCCGAAGCTCGTGCCGCGCAGGCAGTATACACAGAGCGTCGCGATTATCGCGGTGGGCAGGATCTTTCCCAGATAGCGTACGACTTCCGGCACCTCGCGTCCGCGGAATATCACGAACGGGAACAGGCGCTCGGCAAAGGTGCAGGCCGCGCAGACGGCTATTATCAGAATCGAGCGTCCGACGTCAATGTTCATTCTCAGCGCCTCCCTCCAGCTTATTTCTCAACAGCAGCAGTACAAGCACCGTCACCGCAAGCGACGGCAGCAGGAAATTGTCCCTGCCGAGAATAATTATGCACAGCACAGACGACACGCCGCCGATGAGTGCGGGCAGCTTCATGCCGGTGGACTTTATCTGGTCGAGCAGAATGACGATGAAAAGCGCGGTGAGCGCGAAGTCGATGCCGGTCGTATCAAAGGTGATCAGCTGGCCGACGAGTCCGCCCAGCACGGAAAATGCTATCCAGTAGAGCCAGATAAGCCCGGTAGAGAATATGTGCACCCACTTTTCCTCCACGCCCTCGCGCGGGACGTAGGAGCACAGCAGCGAATAGCTCTCGTCGGGCATACCGTATATCAGAAACCACTTCCACGCGCCGTAGCTGCGGAACTTTTCGATAAACGACAGGCCGTAGAACATATGGCGGCTGTTGAGGAGGAGCGCGGTGACTGCAATGGTGAGAATGGACATATCGCTTTGGAAAAACGATATCATCAGCATCTGCAGCGAGCCTGCGTAGACAAACAGGCTTGCCGCCGCCGACCACAGGAAATTATATCCCGCCGCCGACATCATCAGCCCGTACACCGTGCCGACCGGAAAGAAGCCGATGAGTATCGGCACGCTGCGCTCAAGCGAATACTTAAAGCTGTTTTTTATTATATTTTTCTGCATAAAAACATCTCCACGGAGTTATGTGGAGATTATAATTAAAGCTCTTATTTTTTTCAATATGCCGTTTCACCAAAAGACCGCACGGGCTACGACAGCATTTTGCGCAGTTCGTCGACCGCGCGCCGCTCAAGCCGCGATATCTGCACCTGCGAGACGTGCAGCACCTTGGCGCAGTTCTGCTGCGTCATGCCGTGATAATACCGCAGCGCAACGACCTGCCGCTCGCGTTCGGGCAGCTTTTCTATCGCGGCGCGCAGCGCAACATGCTCCACGAGCTTTTCCTCCGCGCCGTAATCGCCCAGCACCAGCTCCAGCGTGAAGCCGTCCTCCCCCGTTTCGCGCTGGAGGCTCTCGGCGGGGTCGGTCGCCGTCTCGGCAAAGGCGATGTCCTCGGCGCTCATCCCCGTCTCGCGGGCAAGCTCCGATATCGTCGGCTCGCGGCCTATGCGCTGCTCCAGCGCCATGCGCGCGGCGCGTATCTGCTGCGCCTGCTCCTTCACTCCCCTGCTGACCTTGACCATGCCGTCGTCGCGCAGAAAACGCCGTATCTCGCCGGATATCTTCGGCACGGCATAGGTGGAAAACCTCGTGCCGTAGCCCTCGTCGAAGCCGTCTATGGCCTTCAGGAAGCCGACGCAGCCGAGTTGATACAGGTCATCCGGATCCACGCCGCGCCCGAAAAAGCGCCGTGCGATGCTCCATATCAGGCCGGAGTTTTCCTCGATGAGCCGCCCCGCTGCCTCCTTGTCCCCGCCCTGAGCCATGCGCAGGAGCGAGTAGATATCCTCGCTCATCGGCGGCCTACTCTGGGGCGGACGGCGCGCTGCATCGTCACGGTCGTCCCCTTTCCGGGAGTCGAGCGGACGCGGAGCTTGTCCATGAAGCTGTCCATGATGGTAAAGCCCATGCCGCTTCGCTCCTCGCCGCCCGTTGTGAACAGCGGCTTCATCGCCTGCTCAAGGTTCTCTATGCCGCGCCCCCAGTCGCGGATGGATATCTCAAGGACGTTGCCGTCGAGTATCCTCATGCGCATGGAGACCTTGCCGATGGCGTCGGGGTAGGCGTGGACTATCGAATTGGTCACGGCCTCGGATACGGCGGTCTTGATGTCGCCAAGCTCGTCCATGGTCGGGTCGAGCTGCGCGGCAAACGCCGCGGCAGCGGTGCGGGCGAATGCCTCGTTGCAGCTTTTGCTCGGAAATTCGAGCTTTATGTAATTCATCGCGTTCATGGCTCCTCCTTATTTCACTGTCGCCACCGGCACTAGCCTGTCGATACCGGAGGCGTCTATTACACGAAGCGGCTGCTTGGCGGGATTCTCTATCCACGCCCGTCCGCCCAGATTTTTCATGCGTCTGCTCATTCTGATTATCAGCGCGATGCCGGACGAGTCCATGAAGCTCAGGCCGGACATATCCAGCACGCAGTCGCGCGGGAGATATTCGTCCAGCAGCTCGTCGATACTGCGTATCGCGCCGCGCGCCTCGTGGTGGTCAAGCTCCCCGGCGAGGTAAATTGTCAGCCGTCCGGCGGCAAAGGCCGTGCTTATGTTCATCATGTCGATTCTCCGTTCTTGTGTATAATAAAAAAGACACCGCAGAATTTACTCTGCGATGTCATTTTAATATTTATTCTCCGCATATGCTGTCGAAGCATGGGACGGATCATTATTTACGGTACAGCCACCAGACGTTTTTATCCGCAAAGCTCATGCCGAGACTCTGCTGGAGCGCGCGGGACGCGAGATTGTCCGTATACAGATGGCAGTACGGCACATGCCCCTCGCTCAGCTCGCGGTTTATCGCGGCGCTCTCCAGCGCAGTCGCAATGCCGCGGCGGCGGTATTCAGGCAGCACCTCAAGCACGCCGAGCGAGCCCTGATCGTGTCTGCCGATGAAGCCCGCAAGCTCGCCGCCGACAAACGCGCCGAGCATCGCGCCGTCGTTTATCTGCCACTGCATGTATTCAAGGCAGTCCGGCCCGTTATAGTGCTCCGCAACGAATGGGGCATAGCTGAGATCGAGCTGACGTATATCAAAGTCCCCGACGGGCAGCGGCGTATCCTTGAGATATATCGCCTGCCAGCACTCGGACGCGTCGTCAAAGCCGAGCAGTTCTCTCAGCGGCTCCACGGTATCCGCCTGATGCGCCACGAACAGGCCGCAGCCGGGCCGGGTCAGCTTCGCGATGCGCAGCGCGGCCTCCGCGTCGCGGCAGGCGAGCATATAAGTGTAGCCGTCGATCCGGTCGCAGATAAGTACGCCGTCCCCGGCGGCGTACACGACGTCGTACAGATCACGGCGCAGGCACTCGATCATGTCGAGATTGTGCATATAGTCGCGGTTTAAATATTGAAGCGCGGTATTTATCATAACATGTCCTTTTCGCGTCACCGCGGCCGGTATCTGAACCGGCCGCGGTGATTGCGTCTGTTTATTATTTGCCCAGATTTTCAAGGCTGAGCTTGAGGTTTTCTATCAGCGCTTCAAGCTTTGCCTTCTTCTCGCGCTCGGCGTTGACGACCTGCTCCGGCGCGCGGGAGACGAAGTTCTCGTTTGCAAGCTTCGCATTCTGACCGGCGAGCATCTTTTCGGCGTTGGCGAGCTCCTTCCGGATGCGCGCCTTCTCCTTCTCAAGATCGACCAGTTCCGCCATCGGCATGAACATACGGGCGTTGTCGGTGATGACCGAGACCATGCCCTCGCTGCCTTCGGGAGCCTCGTCGGCGACGGTGACTTCGCTTGCGTAGGCCAGCTTGCAGATGTAACTGCGCCCAGCCTCGAACGCGGCCTTCTTATCCGTTGCGATGATAAGGTGCGCCTTTCTGGACGGCGGCACGTTCATCTCACTGCGGCGGGCACGGACGGCCTTGATAGCCGCCATGACCATCTCGAAGTTCTGCTCGTCCTCCGGGAAGCTCAGCTCCGCCTTATATTCGGGATAGCGCTCGACCATCAGCGCCTCGCCCTCGTGCGGCAGCGCCTGCCATATCTCCTCGGAGATGAACGGCATGAACGGATGGACAAGCTTGAGTATCTCGGTCAGGACATAGAGCAGCACCTTCTGCGCGCCGAGCTTGCTCCGCTCATCCTCGCCGTTGAGGCGGGGCTTTGTCAGCTCGATGTACCAGTCGCAGTAGCTATCCCAGATGAAGTCGTATATCTTGCCCGCGGCGACGCCCAGCTCGTAGCTGTCCATATTCTCGCAGACCTCTTTGACAAGATCGTTGAGCTTGGAAAGGATCCACTTGTCCTCTATCTCAAGCTTTTCGGGCAGCTCGTTTTTATCTATCGTGAGATTCATCATCACGAAGCGGGACGCGTTCCAGAGCTTATTGCAGAAGTTGCGCATCGCTTCGCACTTCTCAACATAGAAGCGCATATCGTTGCCGGGGGAGTTGCCGGTGATGAGGTTATAGCGCAGCGCATCCGCGCCGTACTTCTCGACCATCTCCAGCGGGTCGATGCCGTTGCCGAGGGACTTGGACATCTTGCGTCCCTGACTGTCGCGCACGAGGCCGTGGATGAACACGGTCTTGAACGGCTCCTTGTCCATCTGCTCCATGCCGGAGAATATCATTCTCGCGACCCAGAAGAAGATGATGTCGTAGCCGGTTATCATAACGGAGGTCGGGTACCAGTAGTTGAGCTCGTCGGTCTTTTCCGGCCAGCCCATCGTGGAGAACGGCCAGAGCGCGGAGCTGAACCAGGTATCGAGCACGTCCTCATCGCGGGTGATGTTCTTGCTGTGGCAGCACTCGCACTCGGTCGCATCCTCGCGGGAGACGGTGATATGGCCGCAGTCGGCGCAGTACCACGCGGGTATCTGATGACCCCACCAGAGCTGGCGGGAGATGCACCAGTCGTGGACGTTTTCCATCCAGTTAAGATAAGTCTTGGTGAAGCGTTCGGGGACAAACTTTATTCTGCCGTCCTTGACAACATCTATCGCCTTCTTGGCCAGCGGCTCCATCTTCACGAACCACTGCGGGGACAGCATCGGCTCGACGACCTTGCCGCAGCGGTAGCAGCAGCCGACGTTGTGGCTGTACGGCTCGACCTTGACGAGGTAGCCCTGCTCCTCCAGATCGGCGACGATAGCCTTGCGCGCCTCGTAGCGATCCATGCCGTCGTACTTGCCGCCGTTTATGATCTTGCCGTCCTCGTCGATGCACTGTATCTGCTCAAGGTTATGGCGCAGGCCGACCTCATAGTCGTTCGGGTCATGGCAGGGTGTCATCTTAACGGCGCCGGTGCCGAAGCCGAGCTCAACATAGTCGTCCGCAACGATGGGCAGCTTGCGCCCGACCAGCGGGAGGATCGCGTTCTTGCCGACAAGGTGCTGGTACTTCTCATCCGCGGGGTTGACTGCAACGCCGGTGTCGCCCAGCATGGTCTCGGGGCGGGTGGTGGCGATGATGAACTCCTCGTCGGAGTCTTCGATGGGATATCTGATGTGCCAGAAGCTGCCGGGGATGTCCTTATATTCGACCTCCGCATCGGAGAGCGCGGTGCGGCAGTGCGGGCACCAGTTTATCATCCGGCGGCCCTTGTAAATGAGTCCCTTTTCGTACAGGTCGCAGAAGGTCTCGCGGACGGCCTTGGCGCAGGTCTTATCCATGGTGAAGCGGCTGCGATCCCAGTCGCAGGAGACGCCCATGCTCTTCTGCTGCTCGACGATGCGGTCGCCGTACTTCTCTTTCCACTCCCAGACGCGCTCAAGGAACTTTTCGCGGCCGAGGTCGTAGCGGGTCTTGCCCTCCTCCTTGCGGAGCACTTCCTCAACCTTTATCTGCGTTGCGATGCCCGCATGGTCAACGCCGGGCAGCCACAGCGCCGCGTAGCCCTGCATACGCTTGTAGCGGGTCATAATGTCCTGCAGCGTGGAGTCCAGCGCGTGTCCCATATGGAGCTGGCCGGTGACATTGGGGGGCGGCATGACGATGGAGAAGGGCTTCTTGTCGGGGTCTATCTCGCCCTTGAAGTAGCCACCCTGCATCCACATGTCGTAGATCTTCTTCTCGACCGATTTCGGTTCATACACTTTCGGAAGTTCTTTCATTTTTTCGATCCTCTCCTGAAAAATCTCAAATACTCACATTATTTACGCTCTTGCCGCACTTTTTCGCGGCATATGCGGCGAAGTCCGCCGCGGTGCCGGTGCCGAACGCGCCGTCGGGGATGATGTACGCCCGGTCGTCGGCAACATACACGAACAGACTCTCGCGGCAGTGATATATCGCCTCGATGCGCTTGTAGTCCACATGCTCGACGTTGCCGTCGGAGCTGATGTCTATCCCGCTCTCGTCCGCGCTGAGCTGCATTTTCTCGACGTAGCCCGTCATTTTGCGGCGGTTCTCGTTGGCATAATACCTGTCGCGCCGAAGCTCCCAGCCTATCAGCAGCACACCTACCGCGACGATTATTGCGTTCTTCCCCGTCCATGCGCCGCGCAGCGTCAGCAGTACGCACAGCGCCGCGAGGATCACCGTGACCGCAATCGTTACCGCGCTCAGCAGTCTGCGCGGTACCTTGCCGCGTATATAGCGGTTTATACGCACAAAGCTGAGAAAGTCCATCTCATCCACCGTATACTCGGCTATAAATTGCATAACTTCACCCCAAACAAAAAACGCCCTGAGGTCAATGACCTCAGGGCGATAAAATACCGCGGTACCACCTGAATTCCGCCGAAGCGGCTCTCATGTCCCTGTAACGGGAGAACCCGCCCGGCACTACATATCGCGCCGGATGCTCATGGCCGACCTTCCACGCCGCCTCACAAGCGCTCTCACCTGCCGCGCTCTCTCTGACGATCCGCAAAACGTGTACTCCTGCCAATCAAAGCAATTAACTCTGATAAATATAGCCTATTTGAAAAACTTTGTCAAGCCGCGGCGGACAACTTTATCTCAGGCAAGCATCTGCTTGAGCTGATCCACGGTCTGAAGCCCGACGCGCATGTCCTTGACCGTGCCGTTCTCGGTTGCAAGCAGGGTGGGGATGCTGGCAATGCCGAGCTTCTGCGCAAGCGCGGGGTTCTCGTCCACGTCGACCTTGAATATCTTCACGCTGCCGCCCAGCTCTGCGTCCAGCTTCTCAAGTATCGGAGCCTGCATACGGCAGGGGCCGCACCAAGTCGCCCAGAAGTCCACAAGGCACTTGCCGTCAGCGAGCGCCGCTTCAAAATTTTCTTCGTTCAGATGTTCGATAGCCATTATCATTTATCCTTTCTTATTTAGTATCGGTTGACAAGGGAAAACACGGTTTTGACGGGCAGAAATGCGTCCATACTTCTTCAAAGCCCTTGACAATAC
>CAVCWF010000071.1:0-18525 GCA_963605945.1 Lachnospiraceae bacterium | reverse complement strand
GGGCTGAAATACTCTGCGCCGAGAAGCTCAGGTTTGCCTACGGCGGAAACGACGATATCGGCGCTGCGCACGGCGGGGATATAGTCGCCGCTGCGGCTGTGAAATATGGTGACGGTGGCATTTGCGGCGGCGAGGAGCATGGCAGCGGGCTTTCCCACGACGAGACTCCGCCCAAGCACCGCGACGCGCTTGCCCTCAAGCTCCACGCCGTAATGGGCGAGTATCTCCATGCAGGACTGCGCGGTGCACGGCGAAAAGCCGTTCCCGCGGCCGGAATATATCCGCGCCATCGAGCTGGGGCAGACCCCGTCGACATCCTTTTCGGGCGATATCGCGGCGCAGGCCGCCAGCGCGTCAAGCCCATCCGGGAGCGGGCGCAGGAGGATGATGCCGTGTACGCTGTGATCGTCGTTCAGCGCGCGGATGCTGTCCAGCAGCTCGGTCTGACCTGCTTCGCTCGTCAGTGCGGCAAGCCGCACACAGATGCCGAGAGCACCGCATCGCCTGACCACCGCGCGCTCATACGCGAGATCGCTGTCCCGCTCGCCGACGCGGACTATTGCAAGCGTGGGCATGACGCCTCTGGCGCTGAGCTTGGCTGTGAGCTCGGCGGTTCTTTTATCTATTTCGGCGGCGACCGGCGCGCCTTTTAAAATACGGCAGCTCATATAGGCGTACTCCAAATAATAATATAATAAAATGAGTATATCCCGCGGCGGAAATGATGTCAAGCTTGCGCAGTCTATCCGCGCTGTGATATACTGATTTTATACTTATTTAAATTTTTACCGGAGGATAGCATGGAGCTGAAAATCGATAACAGCAAAACCTATGCCATCGCCCTTGAGGGCGGCGGAGCGAAGGGCGGCTATGAGATAGGCGTGTGGCAGGCTCTGGACGAGGCGGGAATAAAGTATAACGCCGTTTCCGGAACCTCGGTCGGCGCGCTCAACGGCGGGCTTATGGCCATGCGCGATCTTCCGCGCGCAAAAGACGCATGGAACAATATGAAGCTCGGCAAGGTGATAGAGCTTGACGAGGAGCAGGAGGAGAACCTGAGCCGTGCTTTCAACGGCGACATCGGGCTTGACGACGTTCAGCGGCTCATCCCGGAAGCGCTGGAGATCATCAAAAACCGCGGGCTTGACGTCGCGCCCCTGCGCGCGTGGGTGCGCGAGGTGGTGGACGCGAAGGCGATAAAGGAGTCGGACGTGGAGCTGTATATTGCAACCGTCTCCATCAGCGACCGCAAGGCGCTTGAGGTGAAGGTCAACGACCTGCCCGAAGATCAGATATGCGACATGCTCCTTGCAAGCGCCTATCACCCGACCTTCAAGCTGGAAAAGCTCGGCGGGAAGTTCTATACCGACGGCGGCTTCGTCGATACTCTGCCGCTGCACGCGCTTGTAACGAACGGGTACAAGGATATAATCGCCGTGCGCATACCGGGCATCGGCCATAACCGCCGTTTCAGGATGCCGGACGATGTGAATGTGACATATATTGCCACAAATGCCGACCTCGGCGGTGTGCTGAATTTCGACGCGGAGCAGTCGCGGCGCGACATGGCGATAGGCTATCTTGACGCGAAGCGGGTTCTGTACGGGCTTTACGGCAAGCATTATTACATTGAGCGCAGCATGACCGACAGGGAAGCGCTCAATATGCTGCTCGACAGCCTTGAAACAGGGGAGAACCTGCGGCAGTTCTGCGAGCGGGATCTGCCGAGAGTTGCGCGGCACCTCGACGCTGAGGGCGACTATTACGAGCTGCTTATCGCGGTGCTGGAGGACGCGGCGGCGAAGCAGGGCGTTGACAACATGCGGATATATAAAGACACCGAGCTTGTCTCAAAGCTTGAAGAGAGCAGAGAATAACGGATTGCGGGGCGGCATAGCGGCTGCCTTCAGCTTGTTGAAAAAGCCCAGCAAAAGCTGGACTTTTCGACAAGCTTTATCCGCCGAGCATTTTGATAATATCAAAATGCTGCTTCGCTCCAAAAGTCATTGATGTATCAAGACTTTTGGACGGCGGTTTATTGTATTTGAGGTGAGCCTTGCCCCCCCTCAAGCTCCCCCTGCTGCTCTATTATCTTTACCCTGCAGCATAGTTTCTCGACAGACTGTGCGGGGCGGCCGCTGTGCCGCCCCCTTTCCTTTTGTGCCGTGAACAGATTTTTGAACAAAGCGAAGTCTTGTGTTTATCCGAAAAATATGGTAATATAATCAGATGTATAGAAATTATCATGGGGGAATGTGCCGATGACGGTGATCAACGCGATAATACTGGGGCTGGTGCAGGGAATAGCCGAATTCCTGCCGATATCAAGCTCCGGCCATCTTGCCATTCTGAATAATCTCTTCGGCATGACCACGACCGAAAACGGGCATATGTTCTTCGATGTGCTGCTGCATCTCGGAACGCTGATCTCCATCTGCATCGTCTATTGGCAGGACATTGTTGACATGTTCTATGAGATGCTGGCGTTTGCAAATCTCGGCCCGCGCGCCGGGGAGCGGCAGGAGCGCTATCCCGCGGCAAGGCTTTTCTTTATGATCGTCCTTGCGACGCTGCCGCTGTTTCTCATTCTGCCCATAAACGACATGCTTGAGGGCTTATACTACAATAACGTGTTCATAGGTCTGGCACTGATACTCACCGGCGCGATGCTCTATGTCTCGGATAAGATGAAGCCCGGCCGCAAAAACGAAAACAGCATGACCGTATGGGACGCGCTTATTATAGGCCTCTGCCAGTGCGTCGCTACGATCCCCGGCCTCTCCCGCTCAGGAACCACGATAACCGCCGGCATCGCAACCGGCCTGCGCCGAGACTTCGCGGTGAAGTTCTCGTTCCTGCTGTCCATGCCTGCGGTGCTTGGCGCGAATATCCTCAGCCTTGTTGACGCGGTGCGTGAGGGGATCGACATGCAGTATATGCCGGCCTATCTTATCGGCACGGCTGTGGCTATGGTGTCCGGCATCGGAGCTATTAGCCTTCTCAAGTACATATCCAAAAACAGCAAGTTCGGCGGCTTTGCGTATTACTGCTGGGTCGCGGGCGCGCTGACGATAGTCCTCTCGATGATATTCTGACCGGAAAGGAACCGATAATGGCACAAACTAAGGGTAAAAAGAGTACATCAACAAAAACGAAAACTCAGACAAAGGCAAAGAAGACGCCCGAAAAGGACAACACTCCGCCTCCTGCGCCCCCGGCTCCGCCGATACGGCGCGAGGTATGCGCGTTTGTCTTTCTGTTTCTCGCGGTGTTCACGGCGGTCGGCATGTTCAATACTGACGGCGCGTTCATCGCATATTTCACCGGCCTTGTGAAGGGCTTGCTCGGCTGGGGCTACTATCTTGTCGCGCCGGCATTCCTGTTCGCGGCGGTCATCCTCGGCTTCCATAAGGGGCGTCCCGTTGCGGCGCGCGTATGCTGTGCGCTGCTGCTGCCGCTGCTGTTCGCGGCTATGGCGAACCTCACGTTCTACGAGCTGCCGGGTGGTGAATTCGATTTGAAAACGGCGGCAAACAATCTGTTCATTCAGGGCAAGGCGCTGGAATGCGGCGGCGCGGTCGGCGGACTGCTGGCTTTCGCGCTGGAAAAGCTGTTCAGCGTGTACGGCGCGTTTCCGCTGCTGCTGGCGCTGTTTGCGCTGTGTCTCATAACGGCGTGTAATTCCAGCATATCTGATATAATCAAAAAAATCCGCGAGAGAAGCCATGCGGAGTATGACCCGGCGATGTACGACGAGCCGGAGATAAAACAGGAGCGCACGGCGAGGAAGCCTGCGCGGAGCTCGGCCGATGTTCCGGCAATTGCTCCGGCGTCCCGCCGCAGTGTATATCCCATAGATATCCCGCTTGGGGACGACGAGGAGGCGCTGCCGCTCAACCGGTTCGAGACTCCGGCCGAGCCTGAGACAAAGGCGAAAAAGGCCAAGGTGCGCAGAAAGCTCCCGGACGACCGGCCGGAAGAGGTGCAGCCCGCGCCAGTTGTTATCCCTGAGCCGCAGTCCAAGACGGCGGAGAGCGACGATCTGGAGGACGGCTTCCGCGAGTTCCCGATCAGGCGCAAGGTGAAGGCCGCGCCCGTTGCGATGGCCGCGGAGATAAACGACCCGCCGAAGGCGAAGAAGGTCAAGCGCGACGAGGTCGACGCGGAAGCGAAGGCCGTGGAGAGCGCCGTACAGGCGGCTCAGGCGGCGGACGGGGACTATGTGTTCCCGCCGACATCGCTTCTGCGCGCGGGTTCAGGCGCGGTTGCCGACTGCCGCGACGAGATAATGGTCAACCGCGACAGGCTTGAAAAGGCGCTCAACAGCTTCGGCGTCAATTCGCCGATAACGAATATAACCCGCGGCCCCACGGTGACGCGCTATGACATCGAGCTTGAGCAGGGGCTGAAGCTTGCCAAGGTCACGAACCTTGCCGGCGATCTGGCGCTGGCGCTCGGCGTTATGAACGTCCGCGTCGCGCCGATACCGAACATGGTAGCAACGGTCGGCATCGAGGTGCCGAACAAGATAGTCAGCACCGTGTATCTGCGCGATATAATCGAGTCACAGCGCTTTACAAGCGCGAAATCCAAGCTCAGCTTCGCGCTGGGCAAGGATATCGGCGGCGAGTGCATAGTCGGCAACATTGCAAAGCTGCCGCATATGCTTATCGCGGGCACGACCGGCTCCGGTAAATCGGTGTGCATGAATTCGCTGATACTGAGCCTATTGTACAAGGCGCGTCCCGACGAGGTTCGCCTGATAATGATCGACCCGAAGATGGTCGAGCTTGGCGTGTATAACGGCATCCCGCATCTGTATGTCCCGGTCGTCACCGACCCGAAGAAGGCGGCGGGCGCGCTGCAATGGTCGGTCGTCGAGATGATGAAGCGCTACCGCCTCTTCTCCGAGGCCGGAGTGCGCGACATTGCAAATTATAATAAGCACTGCACCGAGATCGGCGAAGCGACGATACCGCAGGTCGTCATCGTTATAGACGAGCTTGCAGACCTCATGCTCGTCGCCTCCAAGGAGGTCGAGGAAAGCATATGCCGTGTCGCCCAGATGGGGCGCGCCGCCGGTATGCACCTTGTCATTGCGACACAGCGTCCGTCGGCGGACGTCATCACCGGACTTATGAAGGCGAACATCCCGTCGAGGATCGCGTTTGCCGTCTCGTCCGCGATGGAGAGCCGCATAATTCTCGATGCGTCCGGCGCGGAAAAGCTTGTCGGCATGGGCGACATGCTGTATTCTCCCGTCGGCTGCGGCAAACCTACGCGTATTCAGGGCGCGTTCGTCTCCGACGAGGAGCGCGAGGATGTTATACAGTTTATCAAAGAGAGCACCGGCGGCGCGCAGGTGAACTCTGAGATCGAGGAATTCATGGACAAGGCCGCAGAGGACAAGAAGGGCGCGGCGGACTCCAAGGGCGATAAGGACGAGGATTCGCTCATGGGCAGCTATGACGAGATGCTGCCGCAGGCGGTCGAGGTCGTGCTGGAGATGAAGCAGTGCTCTGTCTCGATGCTCCAGCGGCGCATAAAGCTGGGCTATTCCAGAGCGGCGCGCATTGTCGATCAGATGGAAGAGCTGGGCGTTGTCGGCCCCTATGAGGGCGCGAAGCCGCGCAGTGTCGTCATCGACCACGACGGCTGGAACGCGCTGAAGGTGCAGCTTGGACTCGCAAGCGACATCGGCGCAGAGCTTGCGGCGGATATGGCCGACACCATGGACGATGAGGAAGACTAAATAAGATAAAATGGACTATTTCAGACCGGATATGACCGCACTGGACGCCAACAAGCTGAGTATGCTGGCGCTGGCGCATGTCGGGGACGCGGTGTATGAGCTGCTTACCCGCACAATGCTGTGTACGCGGGCGAACAGCTCCGTCGCACAGCTTCATAAGCAGACGGTTTCATACGTTAACGCTCCGGCGCAGGCGCGCGCGGCGGAGAAAATCCTGCCGCTGCTGGACGCCGAGGAGGCTTCGGTATACCGCCGCGGGCGGAACGCGAAGGTCAATTCCGTGCCGCATAACGCGGATATCGGGCAGTACCACGCCGCGACAGGGCTTGAGGCGCTGTTCGGCTGGCTGTATTTGCAGGGGCGGACGGAGCGCGTGGAGGAGCTTTTCCGCGCGATAATGGAGGCTGAATAAATGCCGCTTGACGCTATTACAATATCCGCGCTCTGCGACGAGCTGCGGCCGCAGCTTGAGGGCGCGCGCATCGACAAGGTGCAGCAGCCGGAGCGGGACGCCGTCCTGCTCTCGGTGCGCAGTCTCGGCAAGAACCGCCGCCTGCTCATCGCGGCGGGCGCGGGGAATGCGCGGCTGCATTTTACGGCGGAGAGTATAGAAAACCCCGCCGAGCCGCCGATGTTCTGTATGCTCCTGCGCAAGCATCTGACCGGCGCGAGAATCGTTTCAATAAGCCAGCCGGAGCATGAGCGTATGCTGGAGCTGGAGATCGACACGCATGACGAGCTGGGCTTTGCCGCGCGCAAGAAGCTTGTGCTTGAGCTTATCGGGCGCAGTTCGAACCTTATCCTCGTTGGTTCCGACGGGCGCATTATCGACTGTATGCGCCGCATGGATTTCGCCGGGGATGCGGAGCGCAGTATGATGCCGGGTATGTTTTATCGTATGCCGCCGAAGCAGAATAAGCTGTCCGTGTTCGATGCCGCCGAGGACGAGCGCCGCGCGCTAATCGCGCAGGCGGACAGGACGGCGCCGATGGATAAATGGCTGCTGTCGGCCTTTTCGGGGCTGTCGCCGCTGCTGTGCCGCGAGCTTGCCTATCGCTGCGGCGGGGACTATGAGCGGCTTGACAGCTGCATTTCCGCACTGCTCGAAAGCGTTGCCAACGGCGAGACTGCGCCGTATATGCTCACGCGCGGCGGCGCGCCGTTTGATTACAGCTGCATAGCGATAGGGCAGTACGGAAGCGCGGCGGAAACGGAGCGCTTCGGCAGCTTTTCGGAGCTTCTGGATAATTTCTACGCCCGGCGTGACAGACTCGAACGCCAGCGCCGCCGCGGCAGCGAGCTTACGCATTATGTCAAGACTCTGCGTGACCGCACGGCGAGAAAGCTTGCCGCGCAGAGCGAGGAACTGAGCCGCGCGGACAGCCGCGAAGAGCTGAAAAAGCAGGCGGAGCTGGTCACGGCGAACATATACCGCATGAAAAAAGGGGACAGGGAGCTTAGGTGCGAGGATTATTACGAGCCTGACTGCCCGGAGATCGTCATCCCGCTCGACGTGCTGAAAACGCCACAGCAGAATGCGGCGGCGATGTATAAGGAATACAACAAGCTGAAGGCCGCGAAGGAGCATCTGACGGTGCTCGTCGCGCAGGGTGAAGCGCAGCTTGATTATCTCAACAGCGTTATGAGCGAGCTTCAGTGCGCCGAGAGCGAGAAGGATCTGACCGATATCCGGCTGGAGCTTATCTCCTCAGGCTATGACCGCAAGGCGAAGGCCGTGAAGAAGGAGCGCCTGCACCCGCAGCAGCCGCTGCGATTCGTCACCGATGACGGGCTGGAAGTCCTCGTGGGGCGCAGCAATATCCAGAACGACGAGCTGACGACGAAGCTTGCCCGACGCACGGACTACTGGCTGCACACGCAGAAGGTGCACGGCAGTCATGTCATCCTGCGCTGTGACGGACTGGAGCCGCCGCAGCGGAGCATCGAGCAGGCGGCGTGCATCGCGGCCTACTATTCGCAGGGGCGGGATTCCGGCAAGCTTCCGGTGGATTATACGATGGTGCGCTTCGTGCGCAAGCCGTCCGGCGCGCTGCCGGGCAAGGTGATTTACACCGATTACAGGACGATCATCATCGAAAGCGACGAGAGTCTTGCCGAGAGGCTGCGCGTCAAAAAATGAATCGCGGCTGTTCTGATGCCAGCAATGTGCAATTTAACCAATTAAATCGCCGAACAAGACCCGGAATTTTTATTCATCCGGGTCTTGACATTTTTTGTCGCAGTGCTATAATACGCACAACAAGTGAAAACTTCAAACCTATGACGGAGAGAAATAACCAGTGCAGAAAACCCTCAGAGAGTCCCGGATGGTGTGATCGGGGCGGCGGACGGCTGGCGAATGGACTTCGGAGGGCGGATCGAAAGGGCGACTGAGTAGAGACCGACGGGTATCCCACCCGTTATCCATCGGGGCGCATATGATGGTATGCGTAAGCGAGCGGACGTTTTTTATAACGTCAATTTGGGTGGTATCGCAGAAGTGAACGGCTTTTGTCCCATGTGTATGGGATAAAGGTCTTTTTTCTTTTTCCCGGCCCCGGCGCAGCCCGGAAAACATCTGCCATCCAAAATCATATAAAATCGGAGGAAAACACAATGAAAACCAACAGCACTATCAAGAAGATCTTCGCAATGCTCCTTGCCTGCGCCATGATGCTGGCCTTCGCGGCCTGCGGCAGCAGCCCCGCACCGGCAGCGTCGGAAGCCCCCGCCGCCGAGGACGACGGTACGATAAAGGTGGCAATAATCAAGCAGCTTGACCATGCGTCCCTCGACGAGATTGCAAACGCGATCGCTGCCCGCTTTGACGAGATGAGCGCCGCGGGAGACGTCAAGGTCGAGTATTCCATAAGCTCCGGCCAGAATGATCAGACCATTCTCAAGCAGCTGTGCGATCAGGCGATAGCCGATAAGGTGGACGTCATCATCCCCATCGCGACCACCGCCGCGCAGGTAGCGACCCTCTCCGCTGAGGGCACCGGCGTCAAGGTCGTCTACGCCGCAATATCCGATCCCGCAGCCGCAAACCTGACCGGCATCGACTATGTCACCGGCACCAGCGACGCGCTGAACACCTCCTTCATCCTTGACATGATGTTTGCGCAGAACCCGGATGTCGAGAAAGTCGGCCTGCTGTACTCTCTGTCCGAGCCGAACTCCGCTACCCCGATAGCCGATGCGAAGGCATACCTTGACGCGAAGAACATTGAGTACGTCGAGCAGACCGCGAACACCAACGACGAGGTCGTCGCCGCAGCATCTGCCCTTATTGCTGCCGGCGTTGACGCGATCTTCACCCCGACCGACAACACCATAATGGCAGCTGAGCTTGCAATCTACGAGGATCTCGCAAACGCAGGCATCCCGCACTACACCGGAGCCGACTCCTTTGTCCGCAACGGAGCCTTTGCTACCTGCGGCGTGAACTACACCGAGCTTGGCCGCAAGACTGCGGAGCTGGCCGTCAGAGCCGTTTCCGGCGAAGCGCTTGAGGACTTCTACCTCATGGACGGCGGCATAATCACCGTCAACACCGAGACCGCCGCGGCGCTCGGCGCGGATTACTCCGTGTTCGCCGACATGGGCGAGCTGATCGAGGTCACTACTACCAAGGACTGATATTGATATTCACCGTCCCCCGGCGCAATGCCGGGGGAACCGGCCTGAAAGGAGTTTTTGCCCATGTTGATAATCAGCCAGACCGCGCTGGAACTGGGCTTCATGTACGCGCTGGTTGCGATGGCACTGTTTTTGAGCTATCGCATCCTTGATATTGCAGATATGACGACCGACGGCTGCTTCGTACTCGGAGCCGCCGTCTCGGTCACGCTCTCCGCTGCGGGGCATCCGTTCCTCGCGCTGCCCGCCGCAATGCTTGCGGGAGCCTGCGCCGGATTCGTCACGGCGTTTTTGCAGACGCGTCTCGGAGTCCCGTCGATACTCGCCGGCATAGTCACGAACACAGGACTTTATACGGTGAACCTCATGGTAATGGGCTGGAAGTCGAATTTCAGCCTCCTCGGCGGTACTACGATATTCACGCTCCTGCGTAATACCGGCATCGGCGGCGACTGGTATGAGCTGCTGCTCGCGGCGTTTATCACCATTCTTGCCGCGGTGCTGCTGAGACTATTCCTCGGAACGCGGCTTGGACTCTCCATCCGCGCGACGGGCGACAATCAGGACATGGTGCGCGCGTCGTCATTAAACCCGAACTTTACGATAACGGTCGGCCTCTGCATTGCAAACTCGCTGACCGCGCTCTCCGGCGCGATAGTCGGCCAGTATCAGAAGACCGTGGACATAAACTCCGGCACGGGCATTGTCGTTATCGGCCTTGCCTGCCTCATTATCGGCGAAACGCTGCTTGGCCGCCGCACGGTCACGAAGGGCGTCATCGCGGTGATGCTCGGTTCGATCGTGTACCGCTTCATTTACGCGATAGTGTTCTATACCAAGGTCGTTCCGGTGGAGTGCCTGAAGCTTCTGACGGCGGTCATAGTTGCGCTGGCGATCGCCGCGCCGAGCATCAAGAAATGGGCGGCGTTCCAGCACCGCAAGCTCGCGGCGCAGAGAAGGGGAGGGAACTGACATGCTTGATATAAAGAACATCTCAAAGACCTTCAACCCCGGCACCGTGAACGAAAAACGCGCACTGACCGATCTCTCGCTGCATCTTGAGCCGGGCGACTTTGCAACCATAGTCGGCTCGAACGGCGCGGGAAAATCCACGCTCTTCAACGCGATAGCTGGCTGCTTCTATGTTGACACCGGCAGTATTTCGCTTGCGGGACGTGACATCACCTTCACCCCGGAGCATCAGCGCAGCCGCGTTATCGGACGCCTGTTTCAGGATCCGCTCCGCGGCACCGCGCCGCATATGACGATAGAAGAAAACCTCGCGCTCGCGTATCTGCGCGCCTCGCACGGAAATCCGTTCAGCCGCATATCCCGCGCCGATAAGGAAAAATTCCGCGCTCAGCTGTCGCTGCTGGATATGGGGCTTGAGGATCGTATGCGCCAGCCGGTCGGCCTACTGTCGGGCGGCCAGCGTCAGGCGCTGACGCTGCTGATGGCGACGATGGTTCCGCCTCAGCTGCTGCTGCTCGATGAGCACACGGCGGCACTCGACCCTGCGACGGCGGAAAAGGTGCTTGAGCTGACACAGCGCATCGTCGAGGAGAGTCACATAACCTGCCTTATGGTCACGCACAACATGACGCAGGCGCTTGAGCTTGGCAACCGCACCCTGATGATGGCGGACGGGCATATCGTCATGGACGTCAGCGGCAAGGAACGCGAGGGGATGACGGTTGACAGTCTCGTCGCTAAGTTCAAGGCCGGAACGGGCAAGGCGCTGGATAACGACAGGATGCTGCTTTCATAAATATCTTAACAGCTAACAAACCGCATTGATGTATCATCAATGCGGTTTGCCGTTAAATGCAACAAAAATGTGTGCGGGCGAATAGCTATTATGACGGAATTGAAAAGCTGAGTTGCCAATAGTTATTTTTTAGGCTATTATAATGATATTCAGGTGCGCTCGGCGCATAAAGGGGAGGAATATTATGGCACAACTCAGACAAAAAATAGTGAAGCTCGCAAAGATAATCGGCGGCGCTTCAGGTATGCTCGTCAAGATAGATGAGAACGCTCCGGAGTATTACTGCATGGAGAACATCGTCTCCGACGACGAGGCCGATATCGCCATCGCCGCGGGGCTGCGCAAGGAGCGCACTGCGGACTGGCTCGCCGCGAAGGTGGGGAAGACCGTTGCGGAGATACAGCCTGCGCTGGATAACCTTGTGTACTACGGCGTATTCCGCCGCGTGTACAGCGAGGAGCTGGGCGAGGATACATATTTCATGCAGATATTTGCGCCCGGCATACTCGAAATGATGGTGAATAATCAGCCGCTCATGGCGGCGCATCCTGAGGTCGGCCGCGCGTTTGAGGAATACACGCGCCTGCGTATGCAGGCGATGGGGCCGATACTGCCCGACGGCTACGGCCTTATGCGCGTTATCCCCGTGGAGAGCGCCATTGAGGGGCTGCCCGGAGTTACCGACGACGAGCGCCTGTCCTACTATTTGAATAAATACGACACCTTCTCGGTCTCGCCATGTTCGTGCCGTGCGTCGCGTACGCTGCTGGGGGACGGCTGTGGACATCTCGCCGAGGACATGTGCGTACAGATGGGCAAGGGCGCGGAGCACTACATCCGTTCCGGCCGCGCGCGTCAGATAAGCCGCGAAGAGGCTTATGAGATCGTAAAGCGCGCCGAGGAAAACGGCCTCATGCACGACATCCCGAACATCGAGGGCAGCGGCGAGACGTCGGCTATCTGCAACTGCTGTGCCTGCGCCTGCTTCGGGCTTCGCGCCGGTATGATGTTCGGCGCGCGCGACGCGATCCGCTCGAACTTTGTTGCCGAGGTGGATGAGGCCAAGTGCGTGGCCTGCGCGCAGTGCGTCGAGGTGTGTCCCGGCAACGCGCTGAAGCTCGGCCAGAAGCTCTGCGCGACGAACGATACATCCGCGCCGAAGTATACGAAGATAACCGAGACCTTCAACTTTGCCAAGGCCGTCAACGAGGACTACCGCGAGAACCGCGAGGACGTCCTGCCGAGCGGTACCGCGCCGTGCAAGGCCGCATGTCCCGCCCATATCCCGGTGCAGGGCTATCTCAAGCTCGCCGCGCAGGGGAGATACACCGAGGCGCTGGAGCTTATCAAGACGGAGAACCCGTTCCCCGCGGTCTGCGGCCGAATCTGCAATAAGCGCTGTGAGGCTGAGTGCACCCGCGGCGACGTTGACGAAGCGGTCGCCATCGACGAGGTCAAGCGCTTCATAGCCGACCACGACATGCACGAGGCAACTCGATTTGTGCCGAAGATGGTCAACCAGATCGGCAGACCGTATACCGAGAAGATCGCCGTCATCGGCGCGGGGCCTGCCGGTATGAGCTGTGCGTATTATCTGGCGCGTAAGGGCTATCCCGTCACCGTGTTCGACCGCAACCCGGTTCCGGGCGGAATGTTGACCCTCGGCATACCGTCGTTCAGGCTTGAGAAGGACGTACTCAATGCCGAGATAGACATTCTCAAGGAGATGGGCGTCGAATTCAAGTGCGGCGTTGAGGTCGGCAAGGATGTCACTATTCAGCAGCTGCGCGGCGAGGGCTACAAGGGCTTCTATCTGGCGATAGGTGCGCAGAAGTCCGCAAAGCTGCATGTCCCCGGCGAAGAGCTGGAGGGCGTGCTCGGCGGCGTCGACTTCCTGCGGGAAGTGAACCTCGGCAATAAGCCGGACATCGGTAAGCGCTGTGCCGTTATAGGCGGCGGCAACGTTGCGATGGACGTCTGCCGCAGTGCCGTGCGTCTCGGTGCGGAGGAGACCTATGTGTTCTACCGCCGCTCCGAAGCGGAGATGCCAGCAGACCCGGAGGAAGTCCGCGAGGCGATGGAAGAGGGCGTGAAGTTCCGCTTCCTGAGCGCGCCTGTTGAGATCATCGGCGCGGACGGCAGAGTCAGCGCGATAAAGATCGAGAAGATGGAGCTTGGCGAGCCGGACGAGAGGGGACGCTGCAAGCCCGTCGGCACGGGAGAATTTGAAATTGTTGAGATAGACAGCGTCATCGGCGCGGTCGGCCAGACCGTCGACTGGGGTACGCTCGACGTCGGCGCGCTCAAGACCACGAAGAAGAACACCGCCGAGGCCGACAGCCTGACCTATCAGACCGCACAGCCCGATATCTTTGTCGGCGGCGACTGCTACACCGGGCCGAAGTTTGCGATAGATGCGATCGCGGCGGGCAAGGAAGCTGCAATCTCGCTGCACCGCTATGTCCACCCCGGCCAGACGCTTACCGCGGGGCGCGATCGCCGCGAGTACCGCGCGCTCGATAAGGAGCACGCGATGATCGGCGTCGGCGGCTTCGACAGGGAGCACCGCCAGACTCCGGGCTACAACGCCGCAAAGGCCAAGACCTTTGCCGATGCGCGCGTGACCTTCACTGAGGAACAGGTGCGTAAGGAGTGCGCCCGCTGCCTCGGCTGCGGCGCGACCAAGGTGGACAGTTATCTCTGTATAGGCTGTGGACTGTGCACCACAAAGTGCAAGTTTGACGCGATACATCTCAAGAAGGTTCGTGACTGGCACGCGGCGCCGTTCGAGGCGATGCCGATAAAGGTTGCGGAGAATCTCGTCAAGCGCACCGGCGGCATTGTCAAAAAGGCGGTCACGAAATAATGCACGAGCTTGGCATTTGCGACGCGCTGTTGAAAATGGTCGACGGTATCGCGCGCGACGAGGGGCTTGCCTGCGTGAGAAAGGTGACGGTCGAGGTCGGCTCGCTGTCCGGCGTTGTTCCGGCGTATCTCGCCGACTGCTGGGAGGCCGTGACCGATGGGACGCCGTATCAGAGTACGGCGCTCGCGGTCGAAACGCTGCCGGGCGTCGCGCAGTGCATCGACTGCGGCGAGAAATTCACCGCGGATATCGAAAAGCTTGTCTGCCCAAACTGCGGCGGAAAAAAGCTCACGCCGCTTACCGGGCGCGAGCTTATGCTGAAGGAGATTGAAGCGGATTAAATAACTCGACTCAGAAAATTTGCCGCCTCCCTCATCGGGGAGGCGGCAAAAGAAATTCTTCATGGAGTGCAAATCTACACGCATCTCTCCCTCAGTCAGCTTCGCTGACAGCTCCCTCGTCAGAGGGAGCCAAAAAAGAATACTGCTTTAATACGAAAAAGCTGCTATCGATTGATAGCAGCTTTTTATAATCACACTTCTGCGCTGTCGAACACGCCGAAGCCGGCCACTTCCGTGGTCGGGAGGGAGAAGACTATGCTCCCCGCCTTGCTGTCCGGCCCGGCCTTTTCGAGAATCGCGCGCATTATCCCCGCCTTCTGCTCGGCGGTGGAGACGATGAGGATGACCTCCTTCTCGTCGGCAATCGAGATGTTATAAAACTTCGGTGCGTCCTTGGCTCCGGTGCCCTTGCCGTGCAGCACAGTCCCGCCGCGGGCTCCCGCGGCTCTCGCCGCGTTCATTACCGCATCGGTGCTGCCCTCGTTTGATATGGCGACGATAAGCTCATAGTCGTAGTTTATCGCCGGGGTGTATTTTGCGTTCTTTGTGTCTCCGTTCATGTATGCCACAGCTCTTCCTCCTCCAACGCTTTTTATCGGTATAGCGATCACGAAACCGTGCCCCGGTACGCCGAGGTGCAGGTATCGCCGCTGCGCGGCTATAAGCTGCGCGGTTTTTTCTTCGTTTGCAGCAGTGAGAACGACGCGCTTTTCATTGGACTCTATGCCCAAGAGGTCGAGCATTCCCTGCATGGCCGTTCCGCGCCCGTGCAGCGTCACGGTGAGCGGAAGCGAAAGCTTTTCGCATATCTCCGTCAGTGCTTCAAGCGCGTCGGGATTTATTATGGATATAACGTAATTCATGCTCCCGTCTCCTCCCACAGCTCTATTATATCAAAGTCGCCGTGCGTCTCGACCGCCGCCGTATGCTTCGCCTTGAGTTCATATATGAAGCCGACAGCCTGAATGGACAGCAGCGGCAGCATTGCAACCATTGCGACGACGCCGAACGCGTCGCGCAGGACGTTCCCGCCCACGGCGATACTCGCGCCCATGACGAACTGGAGCATAAATGTCGCCGTCATGGGGCCGGAAGCGACTCCGCCGGAGTCAAACGCGATGGCGGTGTAAATATCCGGCACGAAAAACGACAGGCCGAGCGCCAGCGCGTAGCCCGGTATGAGGAACCACAGTATTGAAATCCCCGTCAGGACGCGGAGCATCGAGATGCCCATGGCGAGCGAGATTGCGACTGAAAGACTGAGCTTTATCGCGCGGCCGGGGATAGCTCCTGCACTGACTTCCTCAATCTGCTTTTCGAGCACTCCGACGGCGGGCTCCGCCGAGATTATGAACCAGCCGAGCAGCATCGCAAGGGGAATGAGCAGCCAGCTCATGTTGCCCGCGAGCGCGGCTCCAAGCTCTGCGCCGAGCGCCGAGAAGCCGATGTTGACGCCGGTGAGGAACAGCACAAGGCCGACATATGTATACAGAATACCGATGAGTATCTTTGTAAGACTGCGGCGGCTCAGACGCAGCAGCGCGAGCTGGAACACCAGAAATATCGCAACGATCGGCAGCATGGCAACCGCCATTTCCTTCATATACACTGGAATCGCGGCGAGAAACGCGCGCCCGATTTCGGCAGTGTCGCCGTATGACGCGGCGCTGATATCAACTACGGCGCTGCCGCCGCTTGAGAAAAAGCCGAGCAGCAGGACGGAGAGAATCGGCCCGATCGAGCACAGCGCGACAAGACCGAAGCTGTCCGCCTCGGCGCGGTCGTCGCTTCTGACCTTGGAGACACCAAGCCCCATCGCAAGGATGAACGGCACGGTCATCGGCCCCGTGGTGACTCCGCCGGAGTCAAAGGCGATGCAGAGAAAGTCACGATCCGTAAACGCGGCGAGCACGAATATCAGCGTATAGCACACGATGAGTATCCAGCGGAGCGACGCGCCGGTGAGGATACGGAGCATACATATCGCCATGAACAGCCCGACGCCCACGCCGACGGTAACGAGCAGGACGCTGCTTTTTATATGCGGCACGGTCTGCGCCAGAACCTGCAGGTCAGGCTCCGCAACTGTGATGGCAAAGCCGAGCAGGAAGCTGACGCCGAGAATCAGCGGCATATTCTTCGTCCGGGTCAGTGCCGTGCCAATCTTGCTGCCGATGGGCGTCATTGACTGCTCTGCGCCGAGGGAGAATAGTCCCATTCCAACGACCAGCATCACCGCGCCTATCAGAAAGCACAGCAGCAGATCGGGGCGCATCGGCGTGACCATGAGGCACAGCAGAAGCACTATGACCGCGATGGGCAGCACCGACAGCGCGGATTCAACGATCTTCTCTTTGATTGCGGTTCGGTTTCTTTCTAGCTGAGTTAGTTTTATAATATCACTCCCTGAGATTTTTCTTTTCTTAATAGTAACATGAAACCGCATGTCATGGCAAGCCAACTTCGCATAATAATGTGCATCAGACACAAAATGTTTAAAAAATCAAGGCTATCTTAACAGAAAAATAACGCCTTACGTATGGCGCAGAAAAAATCAGCACCGGACAAAGTCCGGTGCTGACCTATGGGGGGTGCTTCGCATCGACTGCGGCTGCGACACTGAGCCGGTGCAAAGCATATATGGAGCTTAGAGCAGAGCGTTTATTTTCGCTTCAACCTTTTCGGCGGTGTCCTTGGGGACTATGCCGGCCGCGACGACTTTGTCGAATATCTCACCGCATTTTTTCTTGTTGAACATCTTTATGGGGTATTTGAGGAGCTGGGGAGCGTCCTCCTTGATGACAGCTGCGGTTGCGGGATTGTCAAACAGTTCCTTTACGGTCAGGCTTCTGAAATCCATATCGGTTCTCCTTATAATTAATTGTAGGTTTGAATCAGACGATGTTGTACTTCTTCAGCAGGTCGACAACGACGTTGTTGGTAAGCGGCTCCTTGACGAGGCCGAGCAGCGGGAGAATGGTGGGCAGCAGGAACTCCAGCGGCTTTTTGCCGTCGAGCAGCTTGCTGGTAGCGTACAGCAGGTCGCGGATATCGTACACGGAACCCCAGACTTCGGGGACGCCGCGGTCGATATTGCAGAGCGTGTAGACCGCTTCCATACCGGTGCGGATGGAGTACTCTGTGGTGAACACGGTGTCGCGCGGGGTATCGGCGAACTGGCCAACGAACGCGAGGTTGACGGAACCGTCGGGCACGACCTTCGGGCGGTCGCCTTCGGCTCTGGGCTCAAAGAACGTGGTGACGTAAGGCATCATGCACGGCGTTGTGTTGCATTCGTTCGTGGCCAGATCCATGATCTGATCCTCGGGGATGCCGATGTGGTACAGCCACTCTGCCGCCAGCTCGATGCCGGTGCAGTCGCACATGTTCTTCTTGATGAAGTCGCCCTTGTCGTCCCAGCAGTTGAGGCCGTAGACCCAGATCAGACAGTGATCCTTCGGCTGCTCCTGGAACTGGCCCTGACGGTTGATGGTCCAGCTGATGAGCCAGCTCGAGTCGCGGCAGGTGACAATACCGCCGGTGACGACCTTACCGGACAGCGGGTCGCGCTTGCAGATCTTCTGGATCGCATCGAGGATCTGCTTGTTGGCCGTGTCAACGGTCCAGGATTCCCAGCTGGTCTCCTTGATGTCCTTGAAGAACTTCTCGGGATGGCCGAACGCCGGATCCTGCGCGGCGAGCTTCTTCCACATCTCGATGGACGGGCCTTCGCCGTTTTTGACCTTGATGACCGGAGCGTGCGTCTGATCGCCGTAAGCGGACGCGTCGCCCTGGCAGCCGTTGGTGCAGATGACAAGATCGTTCTCGGTCAGCTCGATGACCTTTTCCACGCCGCCCTGGGTGTACTCGATCTTCTTGGCGACCTTCTTGTCCTCGGTGCAGTCGCAGACGATGTTCGTGACCGTGGTGTCGAAGAGAACCTTTCCGCCGTGATCGGTGATGTATTTGCACATCGGGAGGATCATGGACTCGTACTGGTTATAACGGGTGAAACGTAGCGCGCTCAGATCAGGCAGACCGTCGATGTGGTGGATGTAGCGCTGCAGGTAGAGCTTCATCTCGAGGGCGCTGTGCCACTTCTCGAACGCGAACATGGTCTGCCAGTAGGTCCAGAAGTTCGTTGCGTAGAACTCATCGT
>CAVCWF010000070.1:0-2774 GCA_963605945.1 Lachnospiraceae bacterium | reverse complement strand
CGCGTGGTACGGTCTGTAAGGAGGGGCGTATATGTTCAAAAAACTTATTGCGGAAAGCACCGCGAAATCTCCGTGGCTGTTCCATATCAACGCCGGCTCCTGCAATGGCTGCGACATAGAGCTTGTCTCCGTGCTGACCCCGCGCTATGACGCGGAGCGCCTCGGCTTCAAGCTTGCGGGGACGCCGCGCCATGCCGACATCGTCGTCGTCACCGGCCCCGTCACCAAGCAGTCTCTGCCCCGCGTTCTGCGCGCCATCTCTCAGGTTCCGGAGCCGCGCTGCATTGTCACGATGGGCTCCTGCCCGCAGTCGGGCAATGTTTTCCGCGGCAGCTACTCCGTCGCTGGGTCGCTGAGCAAGTATGTGCCTGTCGATGTTGACATCGCGGGATGCGCCCCGAAGCCGGAAGCGATCATCGACGGACTCGCTCTCGCAACAAAAATTCTCAAGGAAAAGAGGGAGCAGAAGTAATGGACTTTCCGTTTGTAAAAGAAGCCATAAGCCAGCTCTTCAGCAAGCCGAGCTGCGCCATGTACCCCGCCGTACCCAGCGAGGCCGCTCCCAATTATCGCGGCAGAATAGTCTATCACGCCGATAAGTGCATCGGCTGCGGCATGTGCGAGCGCGTCTGCGCCGGCAATGCCATCAGCCGCACGGTCGAGAAAACCGAGGAGGGCGACAAAATCACCCTGACCTTCAATCTCGGCTCCTGCACCTTCTGCGCCACCTGCGCGGACTTCTGCTCCCGCAAGGCGATAGAGCTAACCGGCGACTATCACATGATAGCGACGAAAGAGGAAGACCTGCTCGTCACGGGCAGCTTCATCAAGAAGCCGCCCGTCAAAAAGGCCGCTCCTGCCCCCGCCGCGAAGCCCGCGCCTGCGGCACCGGCAGCGCCCGCCGAGGCTCCTGCTGCGGAGGTCAAGCCCCGCGACGACGGCAAGCCCGTCAGCGACCCGGCAAAGTGCGTCTACTGCACACTCTGCGCGAAGAAGTGTCCCGCCGGGGCGATAGAGGTAGACCGCGCGAACAAGACATGGAAGCTTGATGACGAAAAGTGCGTCGCCTGCGGAACATGCGCCGAGGCCTGCCCCAAAAAGTGCATCATAATGTAATTAACGCGATGAGGGCGGCCTTCTGGCCGCCCTTTTCATAAAATCATAAAAAATTTTTTCATCCCTGAAAGAAAACGCCCGCGCGCCGGATATTACATGTGAAAGGCTTTTCAAGAACAGGAGAGACAAACATGCTTACACGAGAACGCTTTGCCGCGCTGGCTGAGAAGTACATGGATATGGTGTTCAGGGTGGCCTACGGTTACATGCGCAGCCGCGATGACGCGGACGACGTCACGCAGGAGGTGCTGCTCAGGCTCTATCGCACGGATACACCGTTCGAGTCGGAGGAGCACGTGAAAAACTGGCTGATCCGCGTGACGGTGAATCAGTGCAAAAAGGTTTTCCGCTCGCCTTGGCAGCGCGTGGAGAGCATCGAGGACTACGCGTCGACGCTCCGGTTTGAGACCGCGGAGGATCGCGGACTGTTCTGCGAGATAATGCGGCTGGAGCAGAAGTATCGCGTGGCGGTGCTGATGTATTACTACGAGGGCTACTCCACACCGGAGATCGCGGAGCTTCTGGGCGTGCCGCTCAATACCGTTACCACACGGCTGTCGCGCGCAAGGGCAAAACTGAAAAATTTTCTGACGGAGGATAATTGAATGAATAACAAAGAAAAGGTACGCCGTGCGTTTTCGCCGCTTAAGGCGGATCCGGAGACGGTGAACGCGGTCATGGCCGCGGCTTCAGCGCGGACGCAGCGGCGGCCGGTGCGCCGCGCGCTGAGAACGGTGATGGTGGCGGCGATGATAGTCCTGCTGCTGACGGGCAGCGCCTACGCGGCGGTGCGCGTTGCGAGTCCGAATCAAGCTTGGAGCATTGCGAAGCAGGAGCTGGCGCGTATGCAGGAGCTCGACCTGCTGGCCGCGCAGGTCGATTCGGGTGAGTCGGCGAACATGATATTGGAGTCGAACGCGCAGAACGAGGGCGAATACTGGTATGGCCGTATCTTTCCGCATTGCTATGTCATCGACTGCGGCGGTTCTGGATATCATCTTAATCTGAACGTAGATATCCAGACCGGCAAAATAACCCGCCTCGCGGTGTCAACGAGAGGCGCGGATTATTCGGACATCGTTCCCGACGGCATGACGGTCGGCCGCTGCTGTGCGATGCTTGCGGAGTATTGGGGCTTCGGCGGGTATACCATCCTCGGCGACGACGGCACCATGCAGGATAAGCCGCTTACGGACTTTGCCGGTGCGGGTTATATCACGGTGTTCTTTGCCGGTGACCAGAGCGGCGTCCCCATGTATATTCAGCTGGAAGGCTACACGGGCGAGGAGATCTCGCTCCACATCGGCACGAACCACCTCGTCGGCTGATAGGAAAAAATATAACGCAGAGCACCCCCGGCGGAACTCCCCGCCGGGGGTGCTCTGCGTTAAGAGCTAAAGATGTTGACATGATGGCCGGTGTTTGGTAATCTCAGAGTGAGGAAACACGGAAAAATAAAGCACTGTAATGAACAGTCAGATCAATTAGGGGACAGGAGCGGGATAAGCGATGAAGAACCAAGCCTTAAAGTTTATTGGGTTTTGCTTAGTTTCACAGCTGCTTTTTGAAATTGCAAAAGATTTTATCCTGACATACAGTGCGGGCAACAAAGTGCTGGCAATGTATATGTGGGCTGTGGCGTTGGCGGTGTATGGAGT
>CAVCWF010000069.1:0-3617 GCA_963605945.1 Lachnospiraceae bacterium | reverse complement strand
CGGCTGTGGGTCAGGCCGCTGCACTGGCTGTATTGACTTACGAGATGCCCGTCGCGGCAGAGCGCAGCGGACGCGGCCTTTGCCGATGATTCAAACGCGAGTATCAGCATTTTCAGCCCTCCTGCCAATTGTCGATAGTGATGCGCCGCTCGGTATCCGAGAGCTTGTCGATGCGGACGACGATCTCGTCGCCAAAAAACGCGTCCTGTACTTTCTCACTCCATTCCACGACGCAGACCGCGCCGCGGGCGAGATAGTCCTCCCAGCCGATGTCGAACAGCTCGTCCGCGCTGGAGAGCCGGTACATATCGAAATGTATAAGCTCGTGCTTGCCGAGATATTCGTTGACGATGGTGAAGGTCGGGCTGGAGACGCGGCAGTCAAGCCCCATCCCGCGCGCCATGCCGCGCACGAACGCGGTCTTGCCCGCGCCGAGGTCGCCGTACATCGCCACGACCGTACCGCCGGGCAGCCCGGACGCAAAGCGGCGGCCAAGCTCCTCGGTGTCATGTTCGCTTTTACTGATAAATTCTGCCATGTCAGCCTCGAAGAACAGAGAATAATTCATACGTTCTTCATATTATACCACCGTATATGGCATTGCGTAAAGAGAAAGTTTGTGATAAAATATTACCGCTTGCGGGTATATAATTTTAGTGATAATATAAAGCCCTGCGCATTCGGCAGGCGCATCGTGTTTTTTCGTTCCACGAAGGGTGGTGCTTTGAAATAGAAAAGTTCAAGTATGCCGTGAGGCAGTTTTTCCAGCGGGCGGATATATTCCTGCTCGTGATGAGCGTTATCTGCGCGTCGTACGGGCTTATCCTCGTCTCGCGCGCGACGGCGTCCATGGGTTCGAGCAAGTTCATAATAGTTCAGGCGTTCTCGCTGTTTCTGGGGCTGATCGCTTTCGTCGTGCTGACGGTGCTGGACGCGGATATTCTCGGCGAGCAGTGGAAGTGGCTGTGCGTGATAAATGTTGCGCTGCTGGTCGCGCTGGTCATCTTCGGTCAGGACGACGGCACCGGCAACAAGAGCTGGATCCGTTTCGCCGGCATCGGCATACAGCCGTCAGAGGTCATCAAGGTTCTGTATATCGTCATTTCCGCCAAGCAGATGACATATCTGAAGGAGTATAAGGACATAAACTCCTTCATGTCCGTCGTGCAGATGGCGGGGCATTTTGCGATAGTGTTCGGCATGATCGTCGTCGTCTCCTCCGACCTTGGCAGTGCGAGCATCCTGCTGGGCATCTTCCTGATAATGTTCTTCGCGCTGGGGGTGCGGCTGTATTGGTTCGCGCTGGGCGGCGCGGCCGTCGCGGCGCTCGTGCCGGTTATCTGGACTTACGTTCTCAAGGAGTACCAGCGCAACCGTCTGCTTGCGCCGTATGACAAGACCATAGACCCCGACGGCTGGGGCATCACGTGGCAGACCACGCAGAGCCGCATCTCGCTTGCGAACGGGCGTCTGTCCGGCGTTGAGGCGGGCTATACGCCCAATGTGTTCACCGGTAAGCATACCGACTTCATTTTCGCCACGGCGGGCGAGCAGTTCGGCATGATCGGCGCTATCATCCTTATCGTGCTGCTGATGATAATCATAGTGCATTGCGTGCGCGTCGGGCTCAGCTCCGGCCGGACTTATGATATGCTCATCTGCGTCGGCGTCGCCGCGTCGCTCGCGTTCCAGACCTTTATCAATATCGGCATGTGCCTCGGCATCACGCCGGTCATCGGCATTACGCTGCCGTTCTTCAGCTACGGGGGCTCGTCGCTGCTGACGACCTTCGCCGCGATGGGGCTTGTCTCCGGCGTGAAATATAAGCCGAAGCCGCAGCTGTTTTCAATGATGTATTAAATATAGAAACGGGACGGCTTATATGCCGTCCCGTTTCTGTAAATAGGTTTTGAACCTCGGCAGGAGCCTTCGCTCCTGCCGGTTTATTTTGCCTCCACAGCCTCGCCGCGGTATTTCCGGCGGGTGGCAAGCCCGCCGCGGATGTGCCGCTCGGCCTTGTTTATGTCCAGAAGCTGCCGAACCTGCCCGTACAGCGCGGGATTCACGCGTGGCAGACGTTCCGTCAAATCTTTATGTACGGTGGATTTTGATATGCCGAACTCCCGCGCCGCAGAACGGACGGTGGCTTTGTTTTCGATAATGTACACCGCCAGATCACAGGCGCGCTGCTCGATATTTGTATACATATAAACCACTCCCCATACTCTCGTACTTGATTATATGAGAGCAGGGGAGGGGATATGTTGTGCGCTGCGTCGGTACGATATATGCTCTATGCGCAGAAAGCCCTGCCGGAAGGCAGGGCTTTCGTTATCACTTGTTATACGTTATACGCCCCAAGTATAAGGCTCAGGAACTCGCGCTTTGCGGGATTGAGTACCGCATCCTTACGGTAGCAGAGATTTATCGGCAGGACAAACGGGTCGTCCTTAAGCCGCAGCACGCTCACGGACTCCAGATCTGCCGCGGTTATCTCCGGCTCTATCGTCCGTGCGACGAGCTTGGGGTTGTTCGCAACGAGGTCTATCGTCTGACGCGGACGGTTGCACTCATATACGATATCAAGCTTCGCGCCATGCTTCTCAAAAAGCTTTGCCATGACGATGCGCGGCCAGCTGTATTTATCCGGCGCAACAAAGGGCTGCCCAGACAGCTCCGCCAGCGAGACCTCCTGCTTTCCGGCCAGCGGGTGATCCCTATTCACGATGATGACCTGCTGCACGTTGTCAAGCGTCTTGTATTCCAGCACATCGTCCCGGAAGCGGCCGTATATCACGGCGAAGTCCGCCTCGCTTTCCGCCACGGCGTCGGCGCAGGGCTTTGAATAGGTTTCGACAAGGTTCACGACAAAATTGTCGTTGCCGTTTATAAACAGCCGCTGGAGCTTTATCGGCAGACGGACGATGATGCTGTCCGTAACGGCGACGCTCAAAGCGGTCTTGTTCTGCTGCTTCTCGGCGTAATGCGTTTTGATCTTTTCAAAGTGCCTGACGACCTTTTCCGCCTCGGTCTTGAAAAATTGCCCGTCCTCGGTAAGGACAAGTCCGTTAGATTTGCGGTAAAACAGGTCGCAGGACAGCTCCTCTTCAAGACGGCGCATGGACACGCTCAAGCCCTGCTGCGTTATATGCAGATTTTCGGCAGCCTTCGACATCTTGCCGGTCTTGCATATCTCAAGAAAATAATATACCTGATTTATCTCCACTTGAACCTGTCCCCTTCCTCTGCGCGTCACGCACATTTGTAGTAAAAATTAAGATTATTAAGATTGTTAAGATTTTATACCACAACGCGCATTTTCGCAAACAACTCAGAGTTACGGGCTACAACAGATATTTTATCACTAAACAGACATTTTATTATTGCAGTCTATACAAGAATATCTTAAAATGCGTGTTAATTTTGAAACAATCTGATTATTGTGAAATTCTTGATAAGATTATATCATAATTACACAATGATTTTCAAATTGTATTTGAATTTTTTACAGTTTATATATATTTGCACTGATTTTCTTCCCCGCGAGGCGGGTCGATACGGCTTTATGGGAATAAGAACCCCTGTTATATATCTTTTGAGAGGAGAAACCTAAATGG
>CAVCWF010000068.1:0-3636 GCA_963605945.1 Lachnospiraceae bacterium | reverse complement strand
GAGTTCATATAATAAATAACATAGTTGCCGATATAGGTGCCGATGGCGTTGTCGGCCATGAACCACAGGAACTCTGCGCCGAGAATGGCGAGAAGCATGGTCTTGTTGGCCTTGGACATGGGCTTGTCGTCGTCGATCGGGGTCTCGATGGCGGCGAGGCGCTCGCCCTCGGCCATCTCGTCCTTCATCTCCTCGGCGATCTTGTTCTCGCGTATCGTGAAGAACAGCACTATCGCGGAGATGACCATAAGCACGGACGCGACGATGAACGGGATCTCAATAGTCCAGATCTTGCGCGCGGCGTCCTCGGAGTTGATGTAATTGCTCAGCGGCAGGAAGATGCCGAGCACGGTAGCAAACGCGCCGCCGAAGTAGCCCATGATGTTGATGATGCCGTTTGCCTTCGCGCGCAGGGGCTTGGGCGTGATGTCCGGCATGAGGGCGACGGCGGGGTTGCGGTACATCATCATAAACATCAGCACGATCGCCATCATAATGACCATGCCGACGATGTTGTTATAATGGAAGAACAGCGGGATGAACGGGAACGCTATCGCGGCGACGAAGGTGCCGGTCAGGATGTAAGGCATACGCTTGCCGATAGGGGAGTGGGTCTTGTCGGAGAGGTTGCCGAAGATGGGCAGTAGGATGAGCGCGGCGAGGTTGTCGCAGGCCATGATGATGCCGACTATCCACTGCACCTCAAGTATCTTCGCCGGGTCGCCGGCCTTCAGCTCCGCAGAGGAGAGATTGAACATGCGGCGGGCAAAAATGTCCGTCAGAAAGGTGGGGCACCAAGAATCGTACACCTGCCAGAGGAGCAGGATGCCGAAGAACGCAAAGCCTATCAGGAACGTTCTTTTGTAGTTTAGCTTCAGCCCACCGGCCGAAGCGCCCTTAGATTTACCCATGAGATACTTCCTTCCAAAAATATATTATTTCCCGAATTCGGGCATGAGCTCATTAGAGATTATCTGCAGCATCTCGTCAAACTTGTTGACGTCCTCCTCAGGGAAGCGCGCCTTTATCCTGTCCATGACGCGCTGCTCGTAGCTGCTGAGAAGCGCCATGTAATTATAGAACTTCTCGGAGAGCTTCAGGTGATACTCGCGGCGGTCGGTCGTGGAGTTCTCGCGCTCAAGATAGCCCTTTTTGATGAGGTTATTGACCTTATACGTGGCGTTCGACTGCGAAATGTTCAGAAAATCCGCGAACTGGCCGATCGTGGGGTGGTCAAGCATCTTGATGACCTCAAGCGAAAACGCCTCCATCGCCGAAAGCGAGCCGTCACGCTCGCGCACCAGCTCAAACACCTTGCGGTAAAATTGCAGCTTGAATTTGTCGTAAACCTCGGTAAAGCTCTTCTCCAGCATAGCGCCACCTGCTTTCTCATATTACTTCATATTTTATAACATTTAAAATTTTTTGTAAATGATAAAATGTGGGGCAATAATCAAAAAGTGTCTGGAAAACGTGGGCGGGGCGCGGCTGTTCATATAATTAACTTGAAAAAACGCGCCGTTGTGGTAAAATTTCTGCATAAGCGTCCACGGAGGCGAACAATGAAGAAAAACATACTGCTTGTACTTATAATATTTGCGATGCTGCTGGTCATCGCGGCGCTGGTGATAAACGGCCTCGGCCTGCTCGACCCAGCGCCCGCGGAGGCGACTCCCGCGCCGGACACTGCGGTGACGCCCATCCCGCAGGAGACGGCGGCGGTCGAGCCGACGCCGGCCTTCACCGCGCTTGACGACGGCAGCATCAAGGCGATACAGAACGACGCCGTCGCGGCGATGCGCAGCTGTGCGGACGTCTACGCCGCCGCCGACAAGGGCGCGGCGCAGAATGTCGTGCTGTCGGACGAGACTGTGGCGTCGATGGTGTCGGCACTCGGCGCGGCGGGCTACTCCGCCGTCGATTACTACGGCAACTGCAACATGCAGAATCCCGAAGCGCTCGCCGCCTTCGGCGAGGCCGTCAGCGCCGGGAACGACGCGCAGGCCGGGTATTTCGTCGTCCATCCGGACGGACTTGTGCACGAGGAGCTGCTGATATACAGCGGCGGCACGGCGAGCGTCGTGACCGTGTCGATGCAGTGGGACGATAAGATGAACCCGGAGATATATTCCTCCGGGCAGTACGGCCTTGAGAGCATACGCTACACCGCGAACGGCTGGCTCATATTCAGCCGCGGCGGCAGCTCGAACGCCAATGCCAGCAAATACAGCATGGTGCGCGTCAAGACCTATGACGCCGACCGCCGCGCGCTGTGCAGCCGCTATCTCACGCCCGTCGGCTATTCGGAGAACAATCTGTTCACGGTGAGCTGGAATACCGGCAACTGGGGCGAGCTGGATTTCAACAGTCTGTACGCGAAGTTTTACAGTATGTATTACGGCGCGGAGCCGCTGACCTTCAATAATGCCGGGACGAGCGCCGGGCTTTCGGCGATATCCGGCAGCTATATGCACCTTGTCCCGGCGGAGCAGTTCGAGCGGGTCATGGAGGGCTACCTCGACATAAGCGGCGACACGCTGCGTGCAAGGTCGGATTACAGCAGCGCCCGCGGCGGGTACTATTTCCTCGGCACCCAGCGCGATTATTACAGCGTCACGCCGCATTGGCCGGAGCCGGAGATCGTCGATTACTGGAATAATTCGGACGGAACGCTCACGATGCGCGTCAACGCCGTGTATGAGTGGGGCGGGACGGACTGCCTGTTCACGCATGAGGTCACGGTGCGGGAGACGGAGACGGGCTTTGTCTATGTCTCGAACAGCGTCCTCAGCGGCGGCGAGGGCACACCGCCCGCGAATATTCTCCTCGGCGAGCGGAAAAGTCAGATAAGTATGCTGGGGTGAAGGGACGCCTGAACAAAAGAAAGGAGCGCACCATGAACAAGCGCGTTGCTGCCTGCCTTGTGCTTTCACCATTTGTTTTTCTGGCCGTTGCAGTTGAGCCTGTAAAGCTGATTGTGTCAGGTGCAGACCGTACAAGTATCTTTGCCTTATTGGCCATTGCTGCGGAGGTGTGGCTCTTGTGCTCCGCGAAGGACAATGCGGAGCGGGTCGGTATCGGTGTTTATGTTACTGCGGAGCTTTTGGGTCTGGCTGCAATACTGCTGGCCGTCGCGCTGATTTTCAAGGGCGATGCGCCGGGGATCCTTGCGGACGTGGCTGCACTTGCCTGTATATTCCAGTACCCGCACGTACCGGTGATGTTGATAGCCATGCTGGTGCTGAATATCCGTTTGAGGAATGTGAGGCGGAAAAAGTATTACGAATAACATCGTAGGGGACGGCCTCTGTGCCGTCCCGCTTTACGTTCTGCACTGCATAAAAAATCGTTGCCGCCCCTTTGGCTCCCTCTGACGAGGGAGCTGTCGGCGTCAGCCGACTGAGGGAGAGAAAATCTTGTGTTTTGCATTGTACGAAAAATCGGCGCATCAGACCGAAACCAACCTGTCATTGCGAGACCAGTGACAGATGTCACTGGTCTCGCAATCCGCATTCCTCTGCATCGCGTAGAAACGTACTGCCGTCATAAGGAGAAGCGGATTCCCACGTCGCTTCGCTCAACGCGACGGCGGCATACCACGATTCATTGATTTGCCGCCTAGTCCCTTTAGGGGGA
>CAVCWF010000067.1:0-3517 GCA_963605945.1 Lachnospiraceae bacterium | reverse complement strand
GACGAGCGCGATGATAAGCGTCGGCAGAGTGCGGATGAGGCCGAGAATAAATCTGAAAATGCTGACGATAACGACGCTCTTGTTGATGTTGCTCGACGAGAGGATCGCAACGGGCAGCGCGAGGAAGCAGCCGATGACGGTGCCGAGGATGGACATCTTTATGGTGTCGATAAGCGGGGAGACGACCTTCGGGAAGAATGACCAGTTGGGCTGGAATATCTTCGCCAGCAGGTCGACCATCTTGCTGAACTTGCTTATAACGACCGCCATGCTGAAGCCCGTCATCCGCAGTGAGAGCCAGATCGCCAGCACCAGCAGAACGACTATCAGCGGCGCGCGGCTTCTGCGCTTCATTACGGAATGACCGTTTGCAAGGGTTATGGTCTTGGGCTTGAAGATGCGGTCATACAGCGTGAGCTTGAGGATAGATACGTTTTCGTTATCCATGATTAGCCCTCGGTCTTTGCAACGGGCGCGCTGCTTTCGCCCTCGCCCATGGTGGGAACCTTTTCGCCGTTGTAGACGGCGTCGATCTGCTCCTGCGTGATCGTGCTGGCCGGGCCGTCGAAAACGATCTCGCCGGCGCGGATGCCGATGACGCGGTCGCAGTATTTCAGAGCGAGGTCAACATGATGAATGTTAAGCAGGATGGATATTTTGTATTCCTTGTTGATGCGCACGAAGTCCTGCATGACCTGCTTTGCGGTGATGGGGTCAAGCGAGGCGACAGGCTCGTCGGCAAGGATTATCTTCGGGTTCTGGTTCAGCGTACGTGCAAGCGCGACGCGCTGCTGCTGGCCGCCGGAGAGCTGGTCACAGCGGGTATAGGCCTTATCCAAAATGCCAACCTTGTCAAGGCTTTCGAGAGCGCGCATTTTCTGCTCCTTCGTGAACACGCCGAACAGAACGCGGAAGAAGTTCATATCCGGCACGTCCGCGGTGAGGACGTTTTTGATGGCGGTGCTGCGGGATACAAGGTTAAAGCTCTGGAATATCATACCCACCTTCCGGCGATATCTGCGCAGATCTTTGCCGCGCAGTGAGTCAACGTCAACGCCGTCAACCGTGAGTTCGCCCTTGGAGATGTCATGCATACGGTTGATGCAGCGCAGTATCGTGGACTTACCGGCGCCTGACAGACCGATGATTGCGACAAATTCGCCCTGATCGATCTGAAGGTTAATGTTTTTCAGGGCTGTGAAGCCGTTTGGATAAGTCTTATACACATTTTTGAATTCTATCATGCTGCGACTCTTTTCTAAATCAAAAATTTATGTTGTAGCACAAGAGCACCCTGCAATGCAGGGTGCTCTGTTCAATTATGCGGTTGGAATACTGAATCAGTCGGAGACTGCCTTCAGAGCTGCGCGGGCGCCGTCGTAGTCGGAGTCGACAGCCTTTGCATAACCGGTGTGGCTGTAAACGGAGAAGATCTCCTGGCCTTCCGGAGTGTTGATGATGTTGATGAAGCAATCCTGAAGAGCGGCGACGAGCTCAGGAGTGTAGTAGGGGCTGGCCTTGGAGACGGCAACGGTGTCGTTGTAGATACCGTCGGTGACGCCGATAACGTTCAGCTCGTTCCAGATGGACTCGCTGCGGCCCATGCCCTGCTTGCCGGTCTCATCCTGCTGATCGGTCGGGAGCATCCAGCTGGCTTCGTAGTCGTTGCGGCCGTCAGCGTAGCAGACGATGATGTCAACCTGCTCAGCTGCAGCGTAGGAGAAAGCGGTGCCGTAACCGGAGTCGAGGGGGATAACGTTGGAGAGGTCAGAGATCTTCTTGCCGTCGTAGTTGGCCATCAGCCACATGGAGGGGTAGATGTAACCGGCGGAGGAGGAAGTCTTCTGGACTGCCCACTTTGCCTTGTCGAGGTCTTCCCAAGTGAGCTTCTCACCGGCGTTGACCTTGGCTGCAAGTTCCTTGCCGTACTCGGAAGGAGTTGCGTAGATGAGGGAGCGGTAGTAGGTGACCTGCGGGCCGTTCTTCTGGGTGGCGTTTGCTTCACCGTTCCAGTCGGCGGGGGTGGTGCTGTCGTTGGACAGACCGTTGCGGGTTGCGGTCAGGATGACGTCAACGTCGTCGGAGTAGAGGGCGTAGGTGCCGCCGGGCAGCCAGCCGAGGTCGATTGAGCCTGCGGACATAGCCTCGCCGGTAGCGTCGTAGCTGGTGCCGACGGTGATGTCAACTTCGTCAATGTCATAGCCAAGCTTGGACATCTCGGCCTGAACGAGTTCGGGCAGATTCTTGGTGCCGGCAATGATAACGTCGGCGTCCTTGGAAGGAACGAACTCAAGGGTCAGCTTGTCGAAGTGCTGGTTCTCGGTAGCGGGAGCTTCGGTTGCGTCCGCTTCGGGAGCCTTGGACTCTTCGGCTGCGGGAGCGTTGGTCTGGCCGCAGGCGCAGAGAGCAAATACCATGACAAGTGCGAGAAGCAGTGCTATGGTCTTTTTCATTTTTGTTTTTTCCTCCAAACAAAATTTTATGGCAAACGGCGGAAGCATATGTCGTCAGATGCACCGATTTAAATCGAAAAAACACCATGATTCCACATTTTTCGCGCCCTGTACCGACAATCAATATAGCATAGTTTTATTAGCTTTACAAGCTTTTTTGCGGATATTTTACAGAACCATGCTTTTAACTTTACCTATCGAGATGTATCCGTGCAGAACGGCCTCAATATCGCTGCCCGCCGGGGCGTCTCCGTGCGCGATGAAATCGGCGTCGGGGATGAGCGTCATGCCGCCGCCGCGGGGATTGGCGGAATAGGTGTTGTCGAATATGAACTTCGGCGCTATCGTGCGTTCGCGCAGGATACCCTTGAATTCGCCGAGCGGACAGCCGGGGAAATTGACGTTCCATATCTCGCCGGGGGCGAGGGGCGCGGCCAGCAGCTCACGGGCGATGTCGAGTATGTATCTGTCGGTCACATCGTAGCTGCCGTCGTGCTGTGCCGAGAAGGCGATGGCGGGGACGCCGTTGAGCACGGCCTCCATCGCGGCGGCGACGGTGCCGGAATAGGCAATGTCAAATCCCGCGTTGTAGCCGATGTTGATGCCGGAGAAAACTACGTCCGGCCTTATCGGCAGCACTGCCTTCAGCGCGGTTTTCACGCAGTCCGCCGGAGTGCCGCCGATGCTGTAAGCCCCGGCGACGGGCAGCGGAAAATCGTATTCCTCCACCTCAAGCGGCTGGAATATCGTCAGCTTCTGGGACATGGCGCTGCACTGCGACGAGGGGGCGGCTACCCATACCTCGCCGAGCTGCATCGCCATCTCAGCGAGATGGACAATACCGGGGGAGCTTATTCCGTCGTCGTTTACAAGCAAAATTCTGAGCTTTTTATCCATTGGTCTGCTTTTCTCCTCTTATTATTGATAGAAGCGCGTCGCGCGCGGTGCCCGCGAGATACAGCGAACCGCAGGCGATAACGGGCTTGCCGCAGTCAAGAGCGAGCGCTGCCGCGGTTTGTACGTCGCTGCAGCTCTGAGCCGGTATGCCCATGCCGTTTATAAGC
>CAVCWF010000066.1:0-19671 GCA_963605945.1 Lachnospiraceae bacterium | reverse complement strand
CGAAATACGCCCTTTTGCGGCTTGACATATGATTTGCGCAAATCTATACTATATTGGATTTATGAATTATTGGAGGTTCAAGCGTGGCTTCGGTTTTGAAACGCAGGGACACGGATATGACTGAGGGCAGCATTCCCCGGCTGCTTATTTATTTTGCCCTGCCGCTGATGATAGGCAACGTCTTTCAGCAGCTGTACAATACGGTGGACTCCATTGTCGTCGGCAACTATGTCAGCAAGCAGGCTTTGGCCGCGGTCGGCTGCACGGGGCCGGTCATCAATGCGCTGTTCGGCCTGTTCGGCGGGCTGGCGGCGGGCGCGGGCGTTGTTATCTCGCAGTTTTACGGCGCGCACGACAAGGAGAAGCTTCATAAGACCGTGCAGACGACGATAGCGATGTCGCTCGTGATGTGCGTGGTGCTGACGGCGCTCGGCGTGTGGCTCACGCCGATGATGCTGGAACTGATGAGTACGCCCGAAGACGTCATGGCGGACGCGACGGAGTACCTGCGCATATATTTCTGGGGCATCTCTGGCGTCATTATGTATTATATCGGGGCGGGCATCCTCCGCGCCGTGGGCGACTCCACAAGGCCGCTGTATTTTCTCATATTCTCGGCGTTGACCAACACCGTGCTTGATGTCGTCTTTGTCAAGTATTTCAGCATGGGCATCGCCGGTGCGGCGATTGCGACGGTGATAGCGCAGGTGCTGTCGGCGGTGCTGGTGATGCTGCTGCTCATCCGCTGCAAGGCCGATTACCGCATAGACTGCCGCAATCTGCGCATAACGCCCAGCATCCTGAGCAAGATATGCGCCATCGGCATCCCGTCCGCGCTCCAGCTTGCGATAACTGCGTTTTCGAACATGTTTGTCCAGTCGTATATCAACCGCTTTGAAAGCTCCTGCATGGCCGGGTGGACGGCGTGCAGCAAGGTGGACTCCTTCGCGCTGCTGCCGATGATGAGCCTGTCCGTCGCAATAACGACCTTTGTCGGGCAGAACCTCGGCGCGGGCAATTATGAGCGCGCGAGATCCGGAGCAAAGTCCGGCCTTCTGATCGGGCTTATCATCATGGCCATCGTGCTGGTGCCGCTGTACATCTTCGCCCCGCAGATCGTGACGCTGTTCAACAAGGAGGCGGAGGTCGTGCAGTTCGGCGGGCTGTTTATCCGCATTGTTGCGCCGTTCTACCTGATGTTTGCGATAAATCAGGTCTATTCCGGCGCGCTTCGCGGCGCGGGCGATACGCGCTCCACAATGTTCATCATGCTCGGCTCCTTCGTCGTGTTCCGTCAGGTGTACCTCTTCGCGGTGTATAAGCTCGGCGGCGGCATCGACGCGATAGTGCTGGGTTACCCGGCGGGCTGGGTGCTTTGCAGCATACTCCTGCTTATATATTATTACCGCGGCGGCTGGTTCAAAAAGCTTCAGGCGGGTATAGAGTGAATAAATTGCTTCAAGCCTTTTATCTGAATCGGATAAAAGGCTTGAAATTTATAAATCAATAGGATATAATAGCTTCAAAAAAGGCCGGGTGGGCGGCGGAAAGAGGACAGTAATGTATACGGATATAGGCGCGCTCATTGCGGAGCGCCGCCGCGAAAAAGGGATGAATCAGGCGGAGCTTGCCGCCGCGCTGGATAAGCTGGGATTCGGCGTGACGAATCAGGCCGTGTCCAAATGGGAGAAGGGCGCCACGCTGCCGAATGCGCGGCAGTTTCTCGCAATATGCGACGTGCTGGGGATAGAGGATATCCGCGGGACGTTTTCCGGCGCCGGGGGCGAGCTGCTGCATGGGCTGAACCGCGAGGGGCGCGGCCGCGCGCTGGAGTATATTCAGCTTCTGCGCGAGAGCCGGCGCTATTCGTATGAGGAGCCGCGCCCGGCGAAGCAGCCGCAGCCCGTGCGTCTGCGGACTCTGCCGCTGTATTCGCTGGCCGTGTCGGCAGGCACCGGGCAGTTCCTCGACGGCGAGGATTATGAGATGGTAGAGGTCGGGCAGGAGGTTCCGGAGGGGTCGAACTTCGGCGTCCGCGTCGCGGGAGACAGTATGGAGCCGGAGTTTCACGACGGGCAGACCGTCTGGGTGCGCCAGCAGCGCAGCCTGATGACCGGCGACATCGGCATCTTCCTGTATGACGGCAGCGCCTATCTCAAGCAGCTCGTGGCGCTGAAGGATTCCATGGCGCTGCACTCGCTGAACCCAGCGTATGCGGACATCGTCATCTCGCCCGAACTGCCCCTGCGCGTGCTGGGCAAGGTGCTGAGATAATTCAGCCGCCGAACAGGACGAGGAGCAGCCCGTATATGACGCTTGAGGATATGCCGTAGACGATGACCGGCCCCGCGATGATGAACATCTTGGCTGCGGTGCCCGCGATGAAGCCCTCGGTCTTGAATTCGAGCGCCGGGGCGACGACGGAGTTTGCGAAGCCCGTTATCGGCACGAGTGTACCGGCTCCGGCGAGCTTGGCGATGTCGTCGTACACGCCGAGACCTGTGAGCAGCGCGCCGAGGAACACGAGCGTGATCGACGTCGCGCTTGCGGCGGCCTCCTTATCCAGCCCGCAGACGTTCCGGTACAGGTCGCCCGCAAACTGGCCGAGGCAGCAGATGAAGCCGCCTATCAGAAACGCGAAAAGCATGTCCTTCAGCAGCGGCGAGCGCGGGGCGTGCCGGTCGGCGTATTTCTTATATTCTTCGTTTGTCATTTGATCAGCTCCATAAATCAGTAAAAAATCTCCTGTGCGGCTTATTTTCTGCAGCACAGGAGGTTTTTATTACTGCTAGATCAAAATAAGAATCGTTGAACGCATCTCTCAGGAAGACAACGCAGAAGAGATTTATAGCTACCTTTATTCCGAGTATATTATGCCAGGATATAAACTGCTTCAACTCGGACGCGGTGATGAGGCGAAAAAGCTTTACGCAAAAGGCGTTATTATGCTTGCAAACAAGTATGGTATCTCCCTCACCGCCACATTACCAATCGAAACGATAAGCTGAGATAATGGTTTCTCTTCTTTAGTTTGTCAAAATCCATATCTTTTGACAGATTGAACTGAACATGAAAAACACGCCTCAAGAGTGCGCCAAAACATCGGCGTTCACTTTTGGGACGTGTCATTTTTATTTGATATGTTTTGGGTCATCGAGGAGGATGAGACCCGTCTACTACTGCGCTATCATGATGACCTTTAATCTGTTCGCCAACTGACCACTCTTCAGCTTCTACAGATCGATAACTGCAATCCCAAGCTGTGCGGCTCTGTGCCGTGCTGCAGCATTGCAACATCACTTCACCATTAGTCCTCGACTTTTGTAAAGATTATCCTGTTCTTTCCGTGCGATGAACAATTTATGGCAAATCTTATTTCGGAGTGAAGGCACCACCCTGCATGGGCAGCTTGTTGACACCCTTGTAGTCCACGAACTTGTTGGCAGATGGTTTTGCAGCCGTCACTTTCTGTACGGTGCTGCCCATCATTGCCTTCATCTTTTCAATCTTCTTATCGAGCTTAGGGGTAGGTTGTCCATTCCGGGTTGCCTGCGCCTTGGCCTGCGTGAGCCGCTGGTATTGTTGTTTCAGATGCTTTGCCATGCTGTGCTCCTTTCTATTACAAGACTCCTATTTTCTTTATAATATCAAATAATATGCTTTTCTTCAAGCAATGGCCAGTTTCTTATAAATATACCGTTACTTTATTTCGGGCAGGGAGGCCGCCACGGCGGACTGGCCGACTCTGCGGAAGTATTCGTCCGGCAGCGCGAGCTGCATTTTCCCGTCAAGCTCCGGGTATTCGGAGTGCAGCACGTCCTCGCAGGCGGAGATTATCAGCTCGCCGCCCTTACCGGACATCACGCGCCCAAGCAGCAGCACACTCCCGCAGCCGTAGAGCGCACGGTAATAGGCCAGCGTGTGCGCCAGATAGACGCCGATACTGCGGTATACCGCGGCGGCGCGGTCGTCGCCCGCCTCCATCAGCTTCTGCACGGCCTTCAGCTTCTCGGCGGGGGACAGCGACTCGTCAAGCTCGATCCCGGCTCTGGGGGCGAGCTTGTTCACGCCGTCCTGCGAAAAATATTTCACGCCGCAGCCGATATCGCCGCTCCACTCGTCGCGCATCGCGGCGGGATTTGCGTCGACCGGGACGAAAGCCAGCTCGTTGAGCCAGCCGGTTATGCGCCCCTCGGCGTCCACGAAGCCCGCCGCTTCGCTCGTACCCATGGCAATGCCGAGGATGTTGTTCTCCTTCAGGCTCATCGCGCCCGCGAGCGCGGTCACGTCGCCGTCGTTCACGACGCTGTACGGCACGTCGCCGAAGGTGTCGGTTATGGCGCGGATGTAGATATCCTTGACCTTCGCGTCGAACTGCTCCTTGGGAACCTTCAGGAAGAGCGACGCGTTCATGGTGCGGTTGTTGATGTATATACCTGCGGAGGAGACGCCGACGGCGTCAACGCGCGGCATGTGCTCCGCCGCGGACTTGAGCGCGGCGACGATGCCGGCGTAGTGGTAGTCCGGATCGGAGTTGATCTTCGGGAACCAGACCACCTCCTCGGAGTACACGGCCTCGCCGTTTATCACCGCCGAGACTTTCCGGTCGCTCCCGCCCGCGTCGAAGCCGATGCGGCAGCCGTCCATGTGCCCGCCGATGGCCTTCGGCGAATCCTTGGCCGCGGGCAGCGTGTCCGTCTGCACGACCTCGAACGGGCGTTCAAAGACATTTGCCATGTAATCCCAGTCGAACTCCCGTGCTCCGCCCGCACAGTAGACGGAGCGGAGGTAGTCGTATATCTGTGCGTCACCGCAGACGTAGATCTTGTACCCGCCCTTCATCCACAGCATGGTTTTTACAAGGCGGTCGATGTAGAAGCAGTCGGCGGCGTACATTTCCGGTGTGCCGTGTATGCGCGTCTCGACTGCGGCCATCTCGCCGCCCGCGCGCTCCAGCGCGATGCCGACGGGCTTCTCCGCGCCGCGTAGAAAGGCTTCGTTGAACTTGTGAAGCGGGATGAACTCCGGATCCAGCTCCGGCAGATTCCTGATATCCAGATTGACTCCGAGAAATTCCATGGCAGAACCTCCGTAATTATTCTGACAGTATTATACCATAAATTCCGCGGACTGCATTGCTTTTTTATGGCGAATTTATCATGTGCTTGCCCAAAATGTTTGCCTTGCAAAAGCCGCGCGCACGATTTATAATATACGCAGATCAAAACGAACGGAGGCGCACGAGTGCACAATACTTCCTGCTGATTTATAAGGCGATGAAACAAGGTGACGGGGCATGAAATATGCTGCCCTATCTTTGCCGCGCCTTTTCGCAGGAAAGTGCATCAGCGTATCCGATTTGTGTCATGGCACCTCCGTGCCATATAGATTTCGGCTGCGGGTCATTTCCTGCGGTCGAATTTTTATATGATACAGGGAGGGGCATATATGTCGCTTATTGATATAAAGAATCTCAGCTTTGCATACGAGGGCAGCGCCGAAAAGGTGTTTGACAACGTGAGTTTTCAGATAGATACCGGCTGGCGGCTCGGCTTTACCGGGCGCAACGGACGCGGCAAGACGACGTTTCTGAAGCTGCTGATGGGAGAGCTTGAGTACACCGGCAGCATTTCCGCAAGCGTCAGCTTCGACTATTTTCCGATCGCGCTGCGCGGCACGTCGCGCCCCGCGGCGGAAGCGCTCGCGGAGGTCGTGAGCGACGGCGAGGAGTGGCGGCTGCGGCGGGAGATGGCCATGCTGGGGCTTGACGAAGCGCTGCTCGACCGACCGTTCGACTCGCTCTCAGGCGGTGAGCGGACAAAGCTCCAGCTTGCGGCGATGTTCACGAACGAGGACGATTTCCTGCTGATCGACGAGCCGACGAATCACCTCGACGAGGCGGGACGCGAGCGGGTCGCGCAGTATCTGCGGCGCAAGCGCGGATTTATTCTTGTCTCGCACGACCGGGCGTTTCTGGACGGCTGCGTTGACCACATTCTCTCGATAAACCGCGCGGATATTGAAGTGACCCAAGGCAACTTTTCCACATGGCTTGAGAATAAGGAGCGGCGGGACAGATACGAGCTGGCGGAGAACGACCGACTCAAGAAGGAGATAGGCCGCCTCGAAGCTGCCGCGCGCGAAAAGGCACAGTGGGCGGACAGGGCGGAGCGCGCGAAAATCGGCTTCGACCCGACCAAAACCGAGAAGAGCATGGGGCGCAGAGCGTACGAGGGCGCGAAGAGCAAGAAGTCGATGAAGCGCGCCAAGGCGATAGACCGGCGGATTCAGGACAGCATTGAGCAGAAATCGGAGCTGCTGAAAAATCTTGAGACGGCGGATGATCTGAAGCTCAGCCCATTGCGGCACTATTCGGAGCGGCTGCTGGAGCTGCGCAGGGTGGAAATAGATTACGGAGCCGGGGCGATAGCGCCGCCGCTGAGCTTCGAACTGCGGCAGGGACAGCGCATCGCGCTTCGCGGCGGCAACGGCTGCGGGAAATCGAGCATTCTGAAGCTCATAACGGGAGAAAGCATCCCCCATACGGGCGAACTCTGGCGCGCGGGAGGGCTGAAAATTTCGTACGTCCCGCAGGACAGCTCGTTTCTGCGCGGCGATCTGCGCAGCTTTGCCCGCGAGCGGGGCATCGACGAGAGCCGGTTCAAAACCATCCTTCGCAAGCTGGACATGACGCGCGCGCACTTTGACCGCGACATGGCCGGTTTCAGCGCCGGACAGCGGAAAAAGGTGCTCATCGCGGCGAGCCTCTGCGAGCAGGCGCACCTGTATGTCTGGGATGAGCCGCTGAACTATATAGACCTGCTCTCGCGTATGCAGATAGAGGAGCTGCTGCTGAATACGGAGTCCACGATGATATTTGTCGAGCATGACCGCACCTTTTGCGAACATATTGCGACCGACAGCATCTATATGTGACCGAACCCGGCTTGCAGCGCACCGCTGCAGTGTGGTATAATAAAAGAAAAGGAATGAAGTTCTCCCGCGGGGCGACCCGAAACCGTTGAAAAACTGATGACTTCTGCCGCAGCATGGCAGAAGTCATTTTTTGGAGGTATGAGTATGCTTAATTGTCTCGCCGTCGGAGTTGGCGGCTTTGTGGGCGCAGTGCTGCGCTATCTAGTGTCGATGATACCGCTTGATAAAACGGGGGCGTTCCCGGTGAACACCCTGCTGATAAACGTCCTCGGCGCGTTCGCTATCGGCGCAGTTACGGCGTTGGGTGCAAAGACCGCGGGGCTTGACCCGCGGCTTACGCTGCTGCTCAAAACCGGCATATGCGGCGGCTTTACCACGTTTTCCACCTTCGCTCTTGAAACGGCTGGGCTTATGCAGAGCGGGCGTATCGGCGCCTCGGCGGCGTATATGCTGCTGAGCGTGACGCTGTCCGTCGCTGCGGTGCTTCTGGCCGAAGCAGTGGTGTGATGAGTGTAAACGGCGGCTTTTCAGAGATGCTTCAGGTTCTCTATGCGCTGCCGCTCAAGCTCCCGCTCCTGTTCCCATTTACGTTCAATGGCAAGCTGGCGCGGGCCTTTATTATAATAGCCGTTATAATCAGCCGTTATAATCAGAACTGTATTCGCCTCCAAAGCGATTAGCAATTTGACAGGCCAGAATATATGCCATCTCTTTGCTGACAAAATAACCGTGTTCATCATAATTATACTGACCTGATGTATAATGACCCGATGCAGTTTTGGAAGAATATGTAACAGAACCAGAGCCACTGGAGTTGGAGATGTCGACATGTGCTTTATCAAAGCCGGAGCCATCTCGCTCTATTGCCGCAATTACCTCGCGGACAAGCTCCTTCTGCGAATCGTTTTTAGGGTGTTTCTTTGCCTCTTCTTTAGTCTCTTTTCTTTTCCTAACCATTTTGACTATGAATATAACGACAGCGGCATAAAAAAGTATTAGCAATGCACCGGACAAAAAAGCGCCCATAACAATCCCCCGTTTCTTTTTGTAATTGCGAAAATTTGACAATACGAAGTATAGCATATTATTAGCATGTATGTCGATACTCGTATATATGAAATATAGAAGATATCAAAAACCGCACATAATTTCTATACTTGACTGTGCGAAAGGGGTGTCTGCGGGTGATAAGCTATGAACCGCTGTTCAGGACGATGAAGGAGAAAGGCGTGACCTCGTACAGGCTGGGAAAGCTGGGCTTCCCACTGTCGAACTTCTACGCGATGAAGCACGGAGACAACGTGTCAACGCACACGATAAATCAGCTTTGCCGGCTGCTACACTGCCGCGTGCAGGACGTGATGGAATATATAGACGAGGAATAAGCGTCCGTCAAAAAGGCAGAAAAAGTCCGCCCAATGCGAAAAATTCTACGCACTGGGCGGACTTTTTTGATTGTAATGCGGGGCGGTATAGGGGGCGTTCTGTGCTCTTTGTGGAGCCGTGTCTTTTCCCCAATGGCAATATCTCAAGACTGGCGACCCCTCAGTCGGCCTTGCGGCCGCCAGCTCCCCTAAGAGGGGCGCCAAGGGGATAGCGCACCCAACGCGCCAATGCGAAATCTTTGCCGCGAAGCGCTGCCCCTTCTAGGGGAAGTGGCGCGTTAGCGCCGAAGGGGTCGCCGGAGCGGCGACACGAGCAGAGGGGAAAAGAAAGGACGCACTTCAAATACCGTCGTAGGGGACGGCCTCTGTGCCGTCCCGCGAATGTTGCGTTTCGCGTAAAAATCGGCGCACTTGATTAAATCAACCTGTCATTGCGAAGCCAGTTCGTAAACTGGCTGTGGCAATCCGCACCCCCTTTACACAGCGTAAAAACATGCTGCGACCTCAAAGAGAAACGGATTGCCGCGTCGCTTCGCTCCTCGCAATGACAGAGATTTTCTGTACTCTGCCGTGTCTTTTATCAAATGGCAATTTCTTAGGTCTGGCGACCCCTCAGTCGGCCTTGCGGCCGCCAGCTCCCCTGAAAGGGGCGCCAAGAGGGGTGCGGTGCAACTATTGTGCCAGTGCACAATCTTTGCCGCGAAGCGCTGCCCCTTCTAGGGGAAGTGGCGCGTTAGCGCCGAAGGGGTCGCCGGAGCGGCGACACGAGCAGAGAGGAAAAGAAAGAACGCACTTCAAATACCGTCGTAGGGGACGGCCTCTGTGCCGTCCCGATGCATTCTATTGCCCTCCCTCAGATCTCCTTATACATCGCGGCGGCGTTGGACTTGTTGGCGACCTCGTTGACCTCCGTGACCTCGACCTTGAGGGTGCGCTGTCCGAATGCGATCTCGATGACGTCGCCCACCTTGACCTGATAGCTGGCCTTTACCTGCCGCCCGTTCACGCTCACGCGCTCGCCGTCGCAGGCGTCGTTCGCAACGCTGCGGCGCTTTATCAGCCGGGAGACCTTTAAATATTTGTCCAGTCTCATATTAACTCCTCAGTACCAAAAAGCAGCCGCATTAAAGCAAATGCGGCTGCTTTTTATAATCAAAAATTACTTGGTGACAGCCTCTTTGAGAGCCTTACCGACCTTGAAGGAAGCAACGCGGGACGCGGGGATCTCGATCTCTTCCTTGGTCTTGGGGTTGCGGCCGATGCGTGCGCCGCGCTCCTTGACTTCAAACGCGCCGAAACCGACGAGCTGGACCTTGTCGCCTGCGGCCAGAGCCTCGGTGATGGTGTCGAATGCGGCGTTGACTGCCTTCTCGCTGTCCTTCTTGGACATGCCGGTCTTTTCTGCAACGGCAGATACGAGTTCAGCTTTATTCATGTGTGTATCCTCCTAAAAAATGTGGCTCATGCCATGTTTATGATGAGTCTGCCCGAAAATGCGGCAGAATACTCATTTCTTTATCTTTCTGCCCAACAAGGCAGCAACGCAGATATTACCACAAAACCTGACTATTATCAAGCCCTGTGCGTTGATTTTTAAAGCTTTTTTGCGATTTCGGCGTTCAGCGGATGTGCAGCAGCTTTGCGATCTTTTCGCCGCCGGGGATGAGCTTCATATCCTCGCTTGTCACCGCGCGCAGCGCCACGACGGACACGACGTAAACCACGACCGCGACGATGACCGCGAGCAGCATACTCGCCGCCGTCTGCTTCCAGCCTGAGCCGATGAAGCGGGAGACAAGTCCGTACACCGCCCACGCGGAAGCGCCCATAGCGAGACTTGAGATCAGCGGGCGGGCGAATATCCTGAGCAGGTGCGGCCGCTCGTCGAGCACGGCGCACATGAACACAAAGTTCAGAACCGTCATCGTGATGTAGCTCACCAGCGTCCCGATAGGCGCGCCGTAGATATTTATCTGCCGCTGCGCGACGAGGAACCAGTTGACCAGTATCTTGACAAGGCCGCCCACGATCATCGTTATCATCGTAAACTTTTCCTTGCCGGAGGCCTGAAGAATAGCGTTCTCCATCAGCACCACGCACACAAAGAACGACGCGATGCCCATCACCGCGAGAAGGCCGGGGCCGGCCTCGTTGCTGTTCGGGTAGAGGACATTCATAATGGGATCGGCCAGCACCGTAAGCCCCACGCCCATCGGCATACCGATGACGGCGGAGATGCGCATGGAGTCCTCGCCGATCTTGGCGGCGTCCGTATGCGCGCGGCGCGCAATTGCACCGGAGATCGCCGGAACTATGGCGACGGTGAGCGGAGTGATGAACGCGGCGGGGAGATTGAAGAGCGTCTGCGCCTTGCCGTACACGCCGTAGAGGACTTTCGCCTCGTAGTAGCTGAAGCCCGCGGCGGACTGGAGACGGTTCATGCACAGCTTCGAGTCAATGCTGTTGAGGATGGCCATGATGCACGCGCCGAAAGCGATTGGGACGCCGATAGACAGGATGTTTTTGATTATCGTGCCCGTGGAGTCGACCAGATCATCGTCGTCCGGCGTGTCGTTCGGGTCGTGTATCCCGGCGGAATAGGGTGCGGAGAGGCGGTCGTAGTTGCGGCGCTTGTAAAACACCATGTACAGCAGCGACACGACCGAGCCGATGGACACGCCGAGTATCGCGCCAGCAGACGCGGTCGGGCGGCCAAGCCCCTGCTTCATCGCAACCGAGGCGAGAATGAGTCCGGAGATGACCTTGAACAGCACCTCCAGCACCTCGTCCACGGTCGTCGGGATCATGTTGCCGTTGCCCTGACAATAGCCGCGGTAGGCGGAGACAAGGCACACGAGCAGGATCGCCGGAGCCATGGCGCGGATGCCGGGCGCGGCGTCGGGGTTTTCGAGGTAGGTCGCGGCGAGCCAGTCGGGCAGCAGGAACAGTATCAGCGCAAATACGAGGCCGATGACGAAAAACGTCCTGCGCGCGACGCGGAAGGTCTTTTCCTCCTGCCGGGCGCGGCCGTTCGCGTCCGCCTCCGCGACAAGGCGCGACAGCGCCACCGGCAGACCGGCGGTCGCCAGCGCGAAAAAGACGTTGTATATATTGTAGGCGCTGAGGAACATGGAATATCCCTCGTCGCCGAGGATATTGCCGAGCGGAATTTTGTAGATGAAGCCCAGCAGCTTCATAATGATGACGCCGATAGTGAGGATGGCGGCGCCATGCATATAGTTTTGACCCTTTACCCTGTCCATTGATTCCCTCCTTGCCGCCACATGCTTACCAATATACGCCTTGTGGGGTAAGAAATCAAGGGAACGGGGGAATTTGCGGCTCATCGGGCGAGAATGTGGCGCGCAACGTGCACGCCGCTGGCGGAGGCGTGGGACAGGGAGTGCGTCACGCCGGAGCAGTCGCCGATGACGTACAGGCCGTCGCTCTTGGTCTGGAGGTTGTTGTCGATCTCGACCTCCATGTTGTAGAACTTGACCTCGACACCGTAGAGCAGAGTGTCGTCGTTCGCGGTGCCGGGAGCGATCTTGTCGAGTGCGTAGATCATCTCGATGATGCCGTCAAGGATGCGCTTGGGCATGACAAGGCTCAGGTCGCCGGGGGTGGCGGCGAGGGTCGGGGTGACGAAGCTTTCGTCGATGCGGCGCTGCGTGCTGCGGCGGCCGCGGACGAGATCACCGAAGCGCTGGACGATAACGCCGCCGCCAAGCATGTTGGACAGGCGCGCGATGCTCTCGCCGTAGCCGTTGGAATCCTTGAACGGCTCGGAGAAATGCTTGCTGACGAGCAGGGCGAAGTTGGTGTTCTCGGTGTGCTTGCTCTTGTCCTCGTAGCTGTGACCGTTGACGGTGACGATGCCGTTGGTGTTCTCGTTGACGACGACGCCGTGAGGGTTCATGCAGAAGGTGCGCACGAGGTCTTCAAACTTCTCCGTGCGGTAGACGATCTTGCTCTCGTACAGCTCATCGGTCAGGTGAGAGAACACGTCCGCAGGCAGCTCCACGCGTACGCCGATATCGACGCGGTTGGAGTGGGTGGGGATGTCCATACTCTCGCAGACGGACTCCATCCACTTGCTGCCGCTGCGGCCGACGGAGACGACGCAGTATTTGCAGGTGTAGGCCGTGTCGCCGGCCTCGACCTCGTAGCCGTCGGCGGTTTTCTTCACACCGCTGACGGCGGTGTTGAAGTGGAAATCGACCTTGTCCTTCAGCTCGTTGAAAATATTGCCGAGGACGACGTAGTTTATGTCGGTGCCGAGATGGCGAACCTGCGCGTCGAGCAGGTGCAGGCCGTTTTCAAGGCAGGTGCGCTTGATTTTCGTGTTGGCGGTGGAGTAGAGCTTGGTGCCCGCGCCGCCGTGGGAGAGGTTTATCTCGTCGACGTACTTCATCAGGTCGATGGCTTCCTGCTTGCCGACGTACTCGAACAGCGTGCCGCCGAACTGGTTTGTAATGTTGTACTTGCCGTCAGAGAATGCGCCCGCGCCGCCGAAGCCGCTCATAATCGCGCAGGTGGGACACTTGACGCAGGATTTGACCTTCTTGCCGTCGATGGGGCATTTGCGCTTGTCAAGCGGCTTGCCAAGCTCAAATACGCCGATTTTAAGTCCTCTGTCTGCCTTCGCCAGTTCGTAGGCGGTAAATATTCCTCCGGGGCCTGCGCCCACGATGATAACGTCATAGTCCATGGTGTATCTCTCCAATCAGACAAAAAAATAGCTGCCGCATATGCTATGCTCCCGAAAACAGGGAATCAACAGCAGTTAAACGGCAGAAAACAAAGATATTGCTATCAATATCCTCGCTTAGAGTACCACGGTTTACCACGGTTTGTCAAGTGAACTATATGTGAATAATGATGCAGATGGAAATGCGGCGCGTTTACCGATGCATTGCAAATGCGCCGGCCGTCTGGTAAAATAAAAGCAGAATAAAAGCGGAGGGGCTTTCTATGCGAACCGGAACGAAAAAATGCATCGTGCTGCTGCTTGCAATTCTGCTGCTCTGCCTGTGCGTCTGGCGGCTGACGCCGCGCACATTCGGGCAAATGACGACCGCCGATCCGCAGCGCATCTCAAGCCTGTCCGGCACCGCAGTGCTGGGCGGGAACCGGGACGGCACGCCGTACATGGAAAGCTATACGCTCCCGACCTCGGCGGCGGGGGATGAGACGTTTCAGGAAGTCCTTTCGCTGCTCTGCCGGAGCGGGTACGGGGAGGATTTCCGCAATCTCCTGCCTTGGGCTGTGGACTCAGCCGGAAGCGGCAATGCCTATGACGGCAGGAGCGTCACGCTCATCCTCGTCTGGGGTGCATCTGCGGACGAGACGTGCAGCCTTGTCCTGACCGGCAGACAGATCGTTGTCAGCCGCCCGAATCACGACGGCTTCCTGATGTTCCATCCGCTTGACACCACTCTGCTGGATCAGCTTACCGAGTATCTGATGACCCACGGCGAAGAGGGATGAGAACATAGCGCACGGCGGATAATATTAAAAACAACATCGAAAACCGAAGGGAAAGAGCTCATTTGGGCTTCTTTTGGCGCCGGTTTCCGTTTTTGATATCCTTTATTTTGAGACTGAGCGCAGTGACATGCATAATGAGAGGGAGGAGTCCGTCCGGGCGTATAAGCTCGCCCATATTATATGCCACGAACGAGAGGGCGATTATGATCGCTTGAAGAATGATTGTACGCCGCCGCTCCTTTTTCAGGATGGCCAGAGCGACCGAGTCGGGGGCTTTTCGTTCTCTGACATACGTACTTATCAAAAAATATAGCCAGATAATTTGCAGGACAAATATAATAGCAAGGAGAATGCCCGAAGAAACGCTTGATTGATGTTCAACCATTTGCAGCAGCTCCTTTTCTGTATGGTTTTCCCACCTTGAGAGTACCAAACGTCGGACACCGTGTCAATAAAAATTATAACGCCGCAGTGGAAACTCCACTGCGGCGTTTGATATAGCTGCATTTCGTTACGCGCGCGATTTCATGTGTTCAGCTTTCAGCCCGTCGAGCAGCTCGTACGGAACCTCAAGCTTACCAAGCCCGCGGCCGAGCAGGATGTGTTTCTTGTTCGCGCCGTGAAAATCGCTGCCGCCGGTCTTTATAAGCCCGTATTCGTCCGCGAGCGCGGCGAGATACGCGCACTGCTCCGGCGAATAGCCCGTATAGTAGCACTCCATGCCGCGCAGCCCCTGCGCGATGCAGTACTCTATCAGCTCACGCAGCCCCGCGTCGTCGCGCTTGTACTGGAACGGATGCGCCAGCACCGGCACTCCGCCCGCCTTGATTATCAGGCCGATGGCGCGCTCGATAGGCAGTATCGTGCGGCCAACGTAATATTTCTGCCCTTTCTCGACGTAGCGGTCGAATGCGTCCTGCACGTCCTTGGCCAAGCCAAGCTCCACGAGCAGCCGCGCAAAATGCGGCCTGCCGATGACCTCGCCGAAGCGCTCTTTCATCGCTTCATAGCTGACCGGCAGCCCGTCGGCGGCCATCAGCTCCGCCATTTTCCGCCCGCGCGTGTCCCTGTCCTCAACTATCCAGTCGAGAATGTGATGCAGCCCGTCCGACTCCATGTCGATATAGTAGCCCAGCACGTGCACAGCTCCGCCGTACTTCGTGCTTATCTCGATGCCGGGGACAATCTCCACCCCAAGCTCCGCGCCGCGCTTCGCGGCCTCGGCATAGCCGGACACGGTGTCGTGGTCGGTTATCGCAATGGCGGAAAGCCCGGTATCGCGCGCCAGCTCCACCACCTGCGCGGGCGTGAACGTCCCGTCGGACGCGGTGGTATGCACATGCAGGTCGATGCGCCTCATTTCCGTATCGCCTCCATAAACGCGTTTGCGGCGGCGTATATATACTCCGGCTGCTCGCCGATGAAGAATTCGCCGTTTTCATAGAGAATACGGCCGTTTACCATCGTCAGGCGCACGTTCTCCTTCGAGCCTGCGTACACGATGTTCGCCGCGATATTGTTGAGCGGCTGCATGTTCGGGCGGCGCAGGTTTATGACCACGAGGTCGGCGCGCTTGCCGGGAGCAATATCGTCGCAGTCGGCAAGTCCCATCGCGCGCGCTCCGCCGACGCAGGCCATTTTCAGCACGTCCTCCGCGCGGCAGGCGGAAGCGTCGTGCTCATAGACCTTCTGCAGCGCCGCGGCGAGGTACATCTCGCGGAACATGTCCAGCGCGTTGTTGCTGGCCGCGCCGTCGGTGCCGATGGCCATGTTTATCCCGCGCTCAAGCATTTTTGTGACCGGCGCGATGCCGCTTGCAAGCTTGAGGTTCGAGGCGGGGTTCGCGATCGCCCACAGTCCCTTTTCGGCGAAGAGCTTCAGGTCGTCCTCGCTCATCCATGTGCAGTGGTAGCCGCCGCCGCCGTAGCGGAACAGCCCCATTTTGTCCAGCAGCATCGGCGGGGTCAGACCGTAGCGCTCGATGCAGCCGTCGACCTCGGATTTCGTCTCGGCGCAGTGCATAAAGCACGGCTCGCGGTATTTCTCGGCAAGCCCTGCCATGTATTCCATGCGCTCAGGTGAGGTGGTGTACTCCGCGTGGATGCCCAGCCGGTAGGACACCAGCTCGTGCAGAGAGTTGAAGCGCAGGTACTCACGCTCAATATTTTCAACGTCGCGGTCAAAGTTGTTCAGCCCGGAGCATATCACCGTGCGGAAGCCGCTGTCGATGTTCGCCTTGGCGTAGGCTTCGTTGTGGACATACATGTCAAAGCTCGCGGTGATGCCGCTGCTGAGGTATTCCATGATGCCGAGCTGCGTGAAGATGTACACGCTCTCGTCGGTCAGCTTCGCCTCGTTCGGCCAGACCTGCTCGCTCAGCCAGCGGTCGAGCGGCATATCGTCGGCGAAGGAACGCAGGAATGTCATCGCGGTGTGCGTGTGCGCGTCCTTGAAGCCGGGTATCAGCAAGTCGCCCTTGAGGTCGATCTCGCGCTCAAACGCGGGCATGTCCTCCTTCGCCGCGCCGACGTGGGTTATCACGCCGCCGTCCGTCCAGACCTCGGCGTCTGAGATCTTCAGCCCGCCGGCAAAGCTCAGCACCCGGCCGTTATAGAATCTTATCATGTCTCTGTCTCCGTGTAATTGTAGTCGCGCCGCGTGGGAGCGACTATATTTTTATACCTGATGAGAAATCGGCGCGTATATCCAAAACAACCTGTCATTGCCCCTAAAGGGACTAGGCGGCAGACTAATGAATCGAGGGTATGCCGCCGTCGCGCGACCGGTGCGTACACAGGTAGTGGCAATCCGCGTCTCCTTTGCATCGCAGCAAAAGTGCACTCTACGCTGAGGGAGAACGGATTCCCACGTCGCTTCGCTCCTCGGAATGACAGTGTGAGGGGAGACCACTGCGCCGTTTTCGCAATAGTACAATATGAGGACGGTTATAAAATGTTTTACGCCGTCAGTTCACCCGCGCGCACATCTCGTCATGCGCAAGAAGCTCCAGCGCGTCGTCGAGCGGGGCAAGCTCCGCTTTGCCGTAGCGGCGCTCAAGCGCGGCTGCAAGCAGCATGTCGCAGAATTCGGGGTTCTTCGGCAGCATGGGGCCGTGGCTGTATGTGCCGAACACGTTTTTATAGTGCGCGCCCTCGGTGCCGTCCTCGCCGTTGTTGCCGAAGCCTGCGAGAACCGTGCCCAGCGGCTCCACGCCGCTGCCCAGATGGGTCTTGCCGCTGTGATTTTCAAAGCCTACGACAACGCTGCCGCCCGCGGATTCGACGCATTTGAATTTATAGTTGCCGATCATACGCGTTTTGCTGCCGACGGTGTACAGGTCAAGCGCGCCGATAAAATCGCAGCGCTGGCCGTCATAGGTCTCGTAATAGCTGCCGAGCATCTGGTAGCCGCCGCAGATGGTCAGAAAGGTCACGCCGTCGGCGATGGCGGATTTTATCTCCTGCGCCTTGCCGCGGTGCAGATCGTCCAGCAGCACCTGCTGCTCGAAGTCCTGCCCGCCACCGATGAACACAAGGTCGAAGCCTGCGAGACTCGCCGCCGAGCCTATGGGCAGACGCGTGACCGTGCAGTCTATCCCGCGGCGCTCAAGGCGGCTTTTCATGCATATGACGTTGCCGCGGTCGCCGTAGAGATTCAGCACGTCGGGGTACATGTGGCATATTTTAAGTTCCATGACAGCTCACCTCATTCCCAGAATTCCGCGCCGCCGCAGTGCTTTATCAGCACCTCACGCAGCTCCAGCATCGCGGTGTAGGTCGGCATGATGAACACCGGCAGGCTCTGGTTTTCGAGCCCGGAGACGAGCTTTTCATAGTCGCGCTCGATCTCGATATGCTCCGGCGCAATGCCGGCGTACTTGATGCGCACGGCCATGTCCGGCGCGCGGTCGCCGGAGACGATGATCCTGTCGATACGTCCGGCGATGCCGGAGAGCGCTTCAAAATCGACGTCCCAGACCCACGAAATGTCCGTGCCGTCCGCGCTGTGGTCGTTCAGGCAGACGACGAGGACAAATTTTTCCTTTATATTCTGCAAAAACTCCACGACCTGATTGCAGCCGGCGGGGTTTTTCACAAGCATCATCTTCGCGCCGCCGCCGAGCTTGAACTGCTCCATGCGGCCGAAGCCGCACTTGAACCCGGCCAGCGCCTTCACCGCGTCGTCCGCCGACAGACCCATCTGCGTAACTGCGGCGACGGCGCCCGCGGCGTTATAGATGTTGTACATCGCGGGGAGGTTTATATCCACGACGCGCCGCTCGCACATGATGTCCATGACAACGGTGCTGCCGTCGGCGCGCTGCTCCACGATATCCGTCACGGCGTAATCCGCGCGGTGACGGCGGTAGCCGCACTTCGGGCAGCGGAAGCCGCCGAGGTGGCCGTAGGTTATATAGTCGTATTCGTACTCGGTCTTGCAGCGGATGCAGTGTGTCGCGTCCGAAATCTCAGGCTTTGCGCGGGAGGGCGCGGCGCCCTGTTCGATGCCGAACCAGACGACGCGGTTCGGCAGATCGCCTGCGAGCGAGGAGGTCAGCGAGCAGTCGGCGTTGAGGCACAGCGTCGCCTCCGGGACGGCTTTAAGACCCTCGCGGATGTTTTCCAGCGTGTGCGTGACCTCACCGTAGCGGTCGAGCTGATCGCGGAAGAGGTTCGTCACCATGACGACCTTGGGACGCAGCTGCCCGAAGGTGCGCCGCGCGGCGGCCTCGTCGCACTCGATGACGGCGTATTCCTTCTTCGGCTTGCCGCCGAGCGTGCTGTTCATCACAAATTCCGTCGTGATGCCGCTGATGAGGTTCGCGCCGGAGCGGTTTGCAAAATAGCTCAGCCCCGCGTCCGCAAAAGCCTGCTCCACCATGCGGGAGCTGGTCGTCTTGCCGTTCGTGCCCGTGATGGCGACGGTTTTCACGTCGCGGCTGAGTATGCTCAGCAGGTTCGGGCAGACTTTAAGCGCAAATCTGCCGGGCATGGCCGTGCCGCCGCGATGCAGCACGCGCGAAACGAAGCGGAGAAATTTGCATAACAGTATTGCGAGTATCGCTCTGAGATTCATGGTTGGCCTCCATGCGGATTTTATTCAACGGTGACGGATTTTGCGAGGTTGCGCGGCTTGTCGATGTCACAGCCGCGCTGAAGCGCGACGTAGTATGCGAAGAGCTGGAGCGGGATGACGCCCAGCGAGGGCTGGAGGATGAGGTGCGTGTCGGGCACGGTCAGCACGTTTTCGACGGTCTTGCCCATCTGGTGCTGCCGACTCTCGGTCGTCAGTGCGATGACGTCCGCGCCGCGCGCCTGAACCTCAACGATGTTCGACACGGCCTTGTCGAAGAGCGGCGCATAGGTGCACAGCGCGACGACCAGCGTGCCCTCCTCGATGAGGGATATCGTGCCGTGCTTCAGCTCGCCCGCGGCGTAGGCCTCGGAGTGGATATAGGATATCTCCTTGAGCTTGAGGCTGCCCTCAAGGCCGAGGGCGTAATCAAGGTTGCGCCCGATGAAGAAGATGGAATTATGATTGAAGTAGCGGGAGGCGAGGTACTTTATCTCGTCGATATCCTCGAGCACAGCCTCCATCTTGACAGGCAGGGCAAGAAGCTCCTCGACGATCTCCTCATACTCCGCGTCGCCGATGCTGCCGCAGACCTTTGCGAAATAAACGCCGAGCATGTCCAGCAGCACGAGCTGCGTGCTGTAAGCCTTCGTAGTCGCGACGGCGATCTCGGGGCCTGCCCATGTGTAGAGGACATCGTCCGACTCGCGGGCGATGGAGCTGCCGACGACGTTCACGATGGAGAGGATCTTCGCGCCGAGGCGGCGCGCCTCACGGAGTGCGGCCA
>CAVCWF010000065.1:0-5534 GCA_963605945.1 Lachnospiraceae bacterium | reverse complement strand
CGGCGTGTACCTGCCGTCGAGGCTCCAGATGGACGACGGCGAGAACGTCCTGACCATGGTCGCGCCCGGAGACTACAAGCGCCAGCTTCTGCTGGTGTTTGAAAACGGCAAGGCCGCGCGCCTTGAGTGCTCCGCGTACGAGACCAAGACCAACCGCAAGAAGCTTGTCAACGCGTATTCCGATAAAAGCCCCCTCGCCGCGGTCATCCCGCTCGACGGGGAGACGGATATCGCCTGCTATTCGAGCGACGACCGCGCCCTTGTTTTCAACACTTCCCTTCTCCAGACCAAGACCAGCCGCACCACTCAGGGCGTCGGCGTGATGAGCCTCAAGGCAAAGCGCGCGCTTGTCCGCGCCGTGCCCGTGAGTGAGACCCAGATAAAGAATATAAGCAGATACCGTGTGCGCTCCCTTCCCGCCGCCGGGGCTATTCTCAAGCCCGAAGACCGGGAAGAGCAGCAGCTTTCAATGATCGAGGATTGATGCAGCTATGGCAACTATAAGCAGCTTAACGCAGAACGAGGCGTTCAAGCGTGTTATCAAGTATTTGGTGATTTTTATCGGCTCCGCCATATACGCGGTGGGCTTCCAGTTTTTCATGTACCCGAACAACATCGTCTCCGGCGGTGTGACCGGCATTTCGATGATCATCAACCACTTCACCGGCTTCCCCGTCGGTATGATGTCCATCATTATGAACGTGCCGCTGTTCCTGATTGCGTGGAAGCACTTCGGCCTGCCGTTTCTTATCGGCTCCATCGCAGGGACGGTGTTCTCCTCCGCGTTTGTCGATATCTTCGCCATGACCGGCATATCCCTGACGAGTGACCCGATGCTCGCCAGCATCATCGGCGGCGTGATAAAGGGCTTCGGCTACGGGCTTATCTTCTTCGTCGGCGCAACGACCGGCGGCGTGGATATCGTCGCCAAATTCGTGCGGCAGAAAAACCCGCATATAAACTTCGGCACTATCATCCTCATCATCGACGTGACCGTCGTCACCGCCTACGCGCTGGTGCTTGACAAATACGAGAGCGCGATGTACTCGCTCATCGCCATGTTCGTCGTCACCAAGGTCGTCGACCTCGTGCTCTACGGCATCGACAACTCCAGCATCTGCTACATCATCAGCGAGAACAGCGCCGAGCTTATCAAGCAGATAACCACCGGGCACATCCACCGCGGCGTCACCATTCTTGAGGGCGAGGGCGCGTACTCTCACCGCAAGAAGGAAGTCATCATGTGCGTCATCAAGCGCACGCAGATCGCCGAGATACGCCGCACCGTCAAGAACATCGACGAGAAAGCCTTCTTCATCGTCACCGACGCGAAGAACGTTTTCGGCAACGGTTTTGAGAGCATAGACGAGGTAAAGTGATGAAAAAACGTCTCACCGCCATAATTCTTGCCGCCGCACTCGCGTTTGCACTGTGCGGCTGCGGAAGCGCGTTCGAAAAGGAATACGAGGCGGTGAGCGACTATGTGCCCACGGCGCAGGCGAGCCCGTACACCGGGGATAAGGTGACGGTGCGCAGCTTCGGATCGCTCAAGCAGGCTATCTCCGAATTTGTCCTCCGCGGCGAGACCGTAGGAAAGATCATCTTCGACGCGGCCTATGACGGGGATGCAACCGAAGATCTTGCGAGCGCCTGCTGGCAGATACGCACGCAGAACGCCCTCTGCGCCTACTGCGTCGAGAACATGGCCTATGAGCTGAACAAGATCGTCACATATTACGAGGCTACCGTGTATATAACCTACGCCGAGAGCCGCGCCGCCGTGTCGGATATTGTCTCCCTGCCGTATTCAAGCGGCGTCACGGACGTCATACGCGCAGCTTTTGCCGGCTTTGAAGAGCGGCTCGTGCTGCTCATAAACGCCAGCTCCTATACGGAGGACGGCATGGCGGAGCTTGTCCGCTCGGTTTACACCTCCTATCCGCTGAGTCTGCCGAAGAAGCCTGACGTCTCGGTGAACCTTTACACCGGAACCGGTATGCAGCGCCTGTACGAGATATCGCTGGACTACGGTGTCGACGAGGAGGAACAGGAGTCGTTTCTGAGCAGCGTCGGCAAGCTCGGCTCCCTGTTTGACGCGCAGACGCGCCGGCTGGACGAGCCGCACCGGGCTCTCGCCGCCTGCGAGTATCTTGTGGAAAACTGCCATTACGACGCGCGCGGCTATGATTCCGCGTACTCCGCTCTGCGCTACGGCTATGCTGGCAGCGAGGGCATCGCCCTTGCGTATACGGAGCTGTGCCGCCAGCTTGGGATAGACTGTACCGTGGTGTACGGGCAGCTTGACTGGACGGATCACTGCTGGAATGTCATAAGGCTTGACGGCGACTATTATCATGTGGATGTCACGACCTGCATTGACGGCGGCATAGCGGCCGGCTTCCTGAAAAATGATGAGGCGATGTGGGGCAGCTACCGCTGGAACGCCTCCGATCTGAAGCCCTGCGGCGGTTCTCTCAGTTACAGCGATTTAAAATGAAAAAAGGGCTTGACAAATCAGCAATTTGTGGTAAGATAATGACCGTTGCTGATGCGGCTTTAGCTCATCCGGTAGAGCGCCACCTTGCCAAGGTGGAGGTAGCGAGTTCGAGCCTCGTAAGCCGCTCCACAAAAAACCTATTGCTCCGGCAATAGGTTTTTTTAATAGCAGCTTTGTTCAATAGAATATCCGCGGGTATGATGGAATTGGCAGACATGCGAGATTTAGGTTCTCGTGCTGAGAGGCGTGCAGGTTCGACCCCTGTTACCCGCACCAAGAAAGCAGACGCGATAGCGTCTGCTTTCTTGGTAGCGCCTTCGGCGCGATTATCCGCTTCGCTCAATTTTTTTGAGAGGGTCATACCCTCCCCTCTCAAGCTCTCCCCATGCAGACTTTTTAATGTCTCTGCGTTGGGCTTCAAGTCGGTTTTTGGTATAGACGCGATAGCGTCTGCTTTCTTGGTGGCGCCTTCGGCGCAAATATCCGCTTCGCTCAATTTTCTTGAGAGGGTCATACCCTCCCCTCTCAAACTCTCCCCATGCAGGCTTTTTTATGTTTCTTCGTTGGGCTTCGATTTGGGTTTATTACGGCCTTGAAATTTTTTGCAGCTGAGTCCATATGTTAATACCCTCGATCCCCTTCCGTAGTCTTTCCGCACCAGAGGCCAGTTCATCTTTTGTCAGTCCCGCGTAGCGCAGTATTAATTCATTGGTGCGCTGTCCCTGCCTCTCCATGGGAGCTGCGTACACTCCGCAGCGCAGCAGCTCCTGTATGCTCTCGTCAGTAAAGCATACATCGCGGAAGGCTGCAACAAGATTCATACCGGAGGCTTCGCCGCTGATATGGACGCCGTCTCCGAAAAGCTTTTGCAGGCATTCCATAAGGCAGTCCCGGCGGGCACGGTACTCCCGTTTCATGCGTCTGACGTGCTTTTCCAGCGTACCGTCCATAATAAATGCAGCCAGCGCCAACTGGTAGACCGGGTTGGTATGATGGTCGGACAGACGCTTCCGCTCGCACAGCACCGGCATCAATTCCGTTGGGGCTGTTGTATATCCAAGCCGAACGGAGGGATACAGCACCTTGCTGAACGTCCCTACCGAGAGCACACGCTCCGACGCCAATTCATACAGAGAAGATGACGGCGGCGCATCATAGCAAAACTCGCTTTCAAAGTTATCCTCCAATATATACGCGCCAGCCCGCTCAGCAAACTCTATCAGCGCCATGCGGCGCTTCATGGGCATGATCGCACCGGTGGGAAATTGACGGGCAGGCGATGCGATGATGAGCGCGGGTTTTCCGTCTGGTGGAAACGCATCCGGGTTCAAGCCGTATCCATCTACGGGGAAAGGTACAATGCGCTTCGTGTGACAGGCCAAAAGCTGCCGCAGCAGCGCGGGGGCAGGGTCTTCTATCCACACCTCCTTCTGTTCACTCAGCAGACATTCTGCCGCAAGCGTGATAGCTTGCTTTGCACCGCTTGTGATCAGAATGTTTTCCGGATTGCAGGACAGCCCTTGGCTTTTCCGGAGGTACTCGCACAACGCCGTCCGAAGTTCCGGACGTCCCTGCGGAAGGTCGTAGCCCAAAGCCTCGGCAGGAATCTCCAGCATGGCAGCGGATACTGCTTTATTCCATTTTGCACGTGGAAACAGCTCCAGCGCGGGCTGACCGTTATCGAAGTTGATAACGCCGTCCGGTATGGCTCGGTCGGACAGCGCGGCAGACCGCTGCTGTTTGATCGGCTGAACGGACTGGCGGCGCGTCATTCCGTTTTCTACATAGAAATCGGAACCCACTGCGCTGCGCAGCAAGCCGTCTGACACAAGCATATCATAAGCAGAGAACACTGTATTCTTGGAGACGCCAAGCTCCTGACTCAATTCCCGGTATGGAGGCAGTGCCTCGCCCGCGGTCAGCTCGCCGGATAAAATTTTCCGGCGTATGGCGTAATATATTTGCTTTGTGTAAGTACGCTTAGCTGCGCGCTCCAACGGAATATAAATCATATACGGCTGCCCTTTCGAATTGACCCAATTATATTTGGCGTAAATTGCTTCTTTTATTAGTTCAAAACATGGTGTAATAATATCATGAAAATCGAAACAAGGCAAGAGAAGGAGAGAAGTTTCCATGAAGAAGCAGATGTATCAGCCGTATGCTCTGGCTACAGTCTTCTGCTGGGCGCTGGCATTTGTATTCACCCGTATGACATTGCCGTACTTTTCCGCAGCATCGCTTGGGTTCTTGCGGTATATGGTGGCGTCGGCGGCGCTGGTTATTATTGCAGTCGTGACAAAAATGAAGCCGCCAAAATTGGCAGACCTGCCGCTGTTTCTGGTCAGCGGTTTTTTCGGATTCTTTTTGTACATGATCGTGTTCAACAAAGGACTGTCCACCGTGCCGGCGGCGACTGCCAGCGTGGTCAATGCAACGGTGCCGATGGTCACTGCGCTGATAGCAGGTGTGGTCTATCGGGAAAAGGTACGCGGCTTTCAGTGGGCTGCCGTGGTCATTGAGCTGATTGGCGTAGTGGTACTGGCGGCAATGAGCGGTGGTCTGACACAGAGCGGAGGATTGACATGGCTGCTTTTAGCAGCGCTGTCTCTGAGCACTTACAATATTCTTCAGAGAAAGCTGACGAAAAAATATACTGCTATGCAGGCGTCTACATACAGCATTTTCGCCGGAACGCTGATGCTGGCAATATTCTCTCCCACGGCCTTTCGGGAACTGTCGGCAGCGCCGGCGACCCAATATGTCTATATAATTCTGCTGGGCGTATTCCCCAGCGCTATTGCTTACGTGTCGTGGTCAGCAGCATTTTCCAAGGCCGAACGAACCTCACAGGTGAGCAACTACACGGTTCTGACCTTGTTCTTTACAAGTCTGTTGGGCATCGTGATACTGCATGAGATGCCGAATACCGCGACCTTAGCGGGCGGCGGCATCACATTGGCGGGCGTACTGCTGTTCAACTACGGAGAAGCATGGTTTGAAAAACGGCACAAAAAGGGCTCTGTGTCAATAGTTG
>CAVCWF010000064.1:0-8613 GCA_963605945.1 Lachnospiraceae bacterium | reverse complement strand
TCCCGACGTGCAGGAGGCGCTGGAGAAGATTTGCGCCGAGTACCGCGCCACGCTTGATATCCCGGTGATTGGCATCACCGGCAGCGTCGGCAAGACATCGGCGAAGGAAATGATATCGGCAGTGCTGTCTCAGCGCTGGTCGGTGCTGAAAACGGACAAAAACCTCAATAATCAGATCGGCGTACCGATGACGCTCTCGCGCATCACTCTGGAGAACGACGTCGCCGTCGTTGAGATGGGGATATCCGGCTTCGGCGAGATGAGCAGGCTTGCGGCGATGGCGCGGCCGACAATTGCGGTGTATACCGTGATTGGTCATGCGCATCTGGAGTTCCTGCATGATCTGGACGGCGTGATGCGCGCCAAGGGCGAGATGCTTGACTACATGGCGGACGATGCCCCTGTCATCGTGAACGGAGACGACGAGAAGCTGTGCGCGCTGAAGTGCCGCCAGAAAAAAACGACCTTCGGCCTCGGCGAGAGCTGCGACGTCCGCGCGGAGAATATCCGCTGTGTCTCCGCGGCGCATACCGAGTGCGACATCGTATACGGCGCTCGGCGCGTCCACGCGGTCATTCCCGCGTTCGGGCAGCACATGGTCTATGCGGCGCTGGAGGGCGCGGCGGTTGGCTTCCTGCTGGGGCTTACCGACGGCGAAATCGCGGCTGGAATCGCGGCATACGAGACGGTGGGACGCCGCGCCGCGGTGAGCAACATGGGCTTTGTCACGCTGATTGACGACTGCTATAACGCGAATCCCGACTCGATGAAGAGCGGCATTGACTCCCTCCTGCGCCTGCCCGGACGGCATGTGTGCGTTCTGGGCGACATGCTGGAGCTTGGCGAGCATGAGCGCGAGATGCATTTTGAAACCGGCAGGTATGCGGCGGAAAACGGCGTTGAGCTTGTCCTGTGCTCAGGGCGGCTCGCGGAGGATATTGCGAAGGGAGCCGGGGCGCGCGGTGTGCATTTTGATACGCGCGAGGAGCTGATCGCGGCTCTGCCCGCGTATATCCGGCGCGGCGACGCTGTGCTCGTCAAGGCGTCCAACAGTATGCGCTTCGGGGAGATTTCAGAGGCAATAAAGAAAATGAGGTAACACATGCAGATAAAAAACGTACTTCTCGATCTGGATAATACTATCCTTGATTTTGACACCGCCGAGCGCGCCGCGATAACCAAGACTCTGCGCGCACTCGGCATCGAGCCGACCGACGCGATAGTGAAGCGCTATTCGGAGATAAACATGGTTTTCTGGGAAAAGCTTGAGCGCGGGGAGATAAACCGCCGCCAGACGCTGGTCGGCCGCTTTGCGGCGCTGTTCGAGGAGCTGGGCGTATCGGTGGAAGCGGAGCTTGCCGAGGACATGTATGAAAATCTACTCTGCATCGGCCATTATTTCGTGCCGGGCGCGGAAGCGCTGCTTGAGATGCTGCACGGGAAATACCGCCTGTACATCTGCTCCAACGGCAGCAAGAAGGTGCAGGACAGCCGCATTGCAAGCTCCGGCATTGCGAAGTATTTTGACGGGATATTCGTGTCCGAGGAGATGGGGCTGAATAAGCCGGACAAGCGTTATTTTGAAGCCTGCTTTGCGCAGATACCGGACTTCAGACGGGAGAACAGCATAATGGTGGGGGACAGCCTCACCTCCGATATCAAGGGCGCGCGCAACGCGGGGCTCAGGAGCGTGTGGTTCAATCCCGCGCACAAGGCGCTGACCGGGGATGCCGCCCCGGATTATGAGATAGATGCACTTGAAAAACTCCCCATTCTGCTGGCGGAATTATCGGAGCTTAGTGAATAACGCCAATTTACCCCGTAAATTTTTGTTAAGATTTGTGGATTGCATTTAAAAATATAAATGGTATAATGAACACTCAATAAAGATTAAAGAGCGCTGAAAGGCATTTTCGGCGCTCCAAAAATTTTCACGGAAGGCGAAAAAAGCTTTGGAAAACTGGTTGGATTATTTGAGACAGCTTAATATGACGTCCATGATGCTGCGCATAATTCTCGCGCTGCTGATGGGCGGCCTTATCGGCATGGAGCGCGAGCGGAAACGCCGCCCCGCCGGATTCAGGACATATATGCTCGTCGCCCTCGGCGCGGCGCTGACGGTCATGCTCAGCCAGTACCTTGACTATATGCTCAATAATCCGTGGGCGGAGATAAACGCGACGATCGGCGTGAAGGCCGATGTCTCCCGTTTCGGCGCGCAGGTGATAAACGGCGTCGGCTTCCTCGGCGCGGGTACGATAATCGTCACCGGGCGGCAGGAGGTCAAGGGCCTGACTACCGCCGCAGGTCTCTGGGCCTCGGCCTGCATGGGGCTTGCCATCGGCGCGGGCTTTTATGAGTGTATGCTGGTCGGCTTCCTGCTCATTTTCCTCTGCATGAGGATACTGCCGTTCATAGAGAGTGCAATATTGGTCAAGGCGAGGAACATGAACGTCTATGTCGAGATGGACAGCGTTGAAAATGTCGGCGCGATAGTCAATCTTATCAAGGCCGAAAATATCACGCTCTACGACGTAGAGATAGACAAGGAGCAGCACGAGCAGCTCACGCAGATAAACGCCGTGTTCAGCCTGCACCTGCCGCACAAAGAGGATCACACCGAGATACTGGCCAAACTTTCAACACTGGACGGCATCATCACGATAGAAGAAGTCTGAAAGGAGGGACGCTGAAATGTTGAGCTGCTTTGATTTTATCCGCGATATGGACTTTCTTGCGGTGACGTGCAGACTGTTGCTGGCAATGCTGTGCGGCGGCATTATCGGCATTGAGCGCGAATACAAGCGCCGTCCCGCCGGATTCAGAACGCATATCCTCATCTGCCTCGGCGCCGCGATGACGACGCTGACCAGCCAGTATCTGTTCCTGACCATGCATATGTTCACCGACGTCGGGCGTCTCGGCGCGCAGGTAATAGCCGGTATCGGCTTCATCGGCGCGGGCACGATAATCGTCACGAAGCGCAAGCGCGTCAAGGGACTCACCACCGCGGCGGGACTCTGGACATCGGCAATAATCGGCCTCGTCTGCGGCGCGGGATATGTCGAGTGCGCCATATTTGCAACGGTCATGGTGCTTGTGGCGGAGCTGCTGCTCGTAAAGGTGGAGTACCGCTTCGTCCATAAGGTGAACGACGTGAACCTCTATATCGAGTACGCCCACGCGGTCTGCATCGAGTCTATCATACGCATCGCCAAGGAGAACCACATCACAATGAACGGGCTGGAGATCACCCGCGTTGCCGGGGAAGGGGACTCGCATTATTACTGCGCAGTGCTTACCCTGCAGGCCAGCCGCAAACAGCTTGATGAGAAGATCGTCAAATCCATAAGCAATCTGGAAGACGTTATCAACATAGAAGAACTGTAAAAAACCGATACGCGCACCTCGTGTTTGACATGAGGTGCGCGTTGATTTATAATACGATATATCATACATAAAAGAGGCATTCTTATGGAATCAGGACGGCACGTGGCGGATATGCCGCGCACAGCGCCGAAGCGGAGAATAAAACCGCTTTGGCTCGTTATAGTTATAGATATATTGCTTGCCGGGGTAATTCTGTGCACTTTTTCGCTGTTTCACCATGTCATCCCAAGCATGAACGCAAAGCGCGCAGCCAGCGTAAAACCGTCTGCCCCGACTCCGACCGTTGCCGTAACCCCGGCGGCGGAGGAGACGCCGACTACGAGCGAGACGCCGGCTGTGAGCGAAGCGCCTGTCGACAACAGAACCGAGTGGCAGAAGAAGTTCGCGGAGCACTTTACCGATGAGATAGTCGTGACGGAGAATTCTTACTCCAGCCCGGACATCGCCATCGAGCTTCAGACCCACAGCGTTGACATTGACGGACGCACGACCGTGTATCACGTCGCGGACATTTATGTGGCCTCGCTCGACAATCTGCGGACTTACACCGCACACGGCGGCAATGCGTACATGGACGCGCAGAACATCATGGACATGGACGCGGACGTCAACCCCATCCTCGCCATAAGCGGCGACTATGTCACCCTGCAGTATGGCGGCTTCCTGATGCGCAACGGAGAGCTGCTCAACAGCGAGTATACCTATTGCGATATATGCGTGCTGTACTCGGACGGCCGCATGGTCACATATCCGCAGGACGGGTATAATATCGAAGAAATTCTCGCGGACAACCCGCTTCAGATATGGAACTTCGGCCCCGCACTGCTGGACGCGGACGGGCACGTCAAGGACAGTTACAGCGTCAGCATGACGGTCAGCTACCCAAATCCGAGAAGTGCGATTGGCTATTACGAGCCGGGACACTACTGCTTCGTGGTCGTGGACGGGCGGCAGGACGGCTATTCGTACGGTCTGCGCATCCCGGAGCTTGCCGCGATTTTCGAGGAGCTTGGCTGCACCGAGGCGTATAACCTTGACGGCGGCGGTTCTGCCGTGATGGTCTTTAACCATGAAAAATACAGCCGCCAGAGCAATGGCGGCCGTGATCTCGGCGATATTATATATGTCGCGGAAACGGAGGGCTGAGCACAGTGAAATTCCTCAAAGCGGTGCTGCCGAACATATCCATAGCGCTGTCGCTCTCGCTGCTGGTGCTGGTGATAGTCGATAACCGCAATCCCATGATGGGATTTCTCCGCAGCGTTCAGGCGCAGATACTGATAGCGGTCGCCGCGGTTATCGCCATAGCGACGGCGGCGGTGCTGTATGCCGGGTGGCGGCGGAACGGGCGCTGAGACTCACTCGACTATGACCTTCCATGCGCCGATGAGCCGGTCGAGAGACCACGCCGCGTTGGCGGGGGAAGTGGACGGGAGACAGACGGAGCCTCGCCCCGTTATTTCCTCGGAAAAGCGCTTGTAGTATTTCTCGCTCGTTTTGCCGTTGGTGTAAATGCGGCGGATATCGGCGCGGGACAAAATAACGCTCAAGTCGTTTGGCACGGCGTTTTTGATGCTGCTGTCCGCACTGCCCGTGATCTCGCAGGAGGCGAGCACATCCCACAGCGCGATGTGATGCTCAAGGAGAAATCGCGTTTTCTCGTCTATGTTCTGCGGCACATCGGCATTATAGACCGCGGCGAGAACACGCCAGAACCGATTCTGCGGATGACCGTAATAGAACATGTTCTCCCGTGATTTCACCGACGGGAAGCTGCCGAGGATGAGTATCTCGGATTCCGCGTCGTATACCGGTGGGAACGGATGTACAAGCATAATATCAGACTCCCTGCAAAAAGCAGCCGCAATATTGCGGCTGCTTTTTAATGTTGAACTTACTTCTTGAAGCTATCCTTCAGCGCGACTGCGCGGTTGAAGACAAGATGCTCCGGAGTCGCGTCGCGGTTGTCGAGGCAGAAGTAGCCCTGACGCATGAACTGGAAGCTTTCGGAGTCCTTGCCCTTTTCGGGCATTGCCAGCTTGCCGAGACTGGCCTCCACCTTGCAGCCGGTGAGAACCTTGAGACTGTCAGGATTGATGCAGTCAAGGAAATTCTTGTCCGGGCCGTCCGGCTCAGGATCGCTGAACAGATAGTCGTAGAGACGCACTTCAGCGTCGACCGCGGTGTTGGCGTCGACCCAGTGTATAGTCGCGCCCTTGACCTTGCGCCCGTCGGCAGGATCGCCGCCGCGGCTGTCGGGGTCATACTCGCAGTAAATCTCCGTCACGTTGCCGTCAGCATCCTTCTTGCAGCCGGTGCAGGTGACCAGATATGCGCCCTTGAGGCGAACCTCAAAGCCGGGGTGCATACGCTTGTATTTCGGCGCGGGAACTTCCATGAAGTCGTCCGCTTCGATCCACAGCTCGCGGGAGAAGCTTATCTCGCGTGTGCCGTCTTCCGGACGCAGGGGATTGTTCTCGACAGTCAGAAGCTCGGATTTGCCCTCCGGATAGTTCGTGACGATGAGCTTCACCGGATGCAGCACGGCCATGACGCGCTTTGCGTGCTCGTTCAGGTCGTCGCGCAGGCAGCTTTCAAGCAGCGCCCAGTCGACCGTGGAGTCGACCTTCGACACGCCGATGCGTTCGCAGAAATTGCGGATGGACTTCGCAGTGTAGCCGCGGCGGCGCAGACCGCAGAGCGTCGGCATACGCGGATCGTCCCAGCCGGAGACGCGGTGCTCCTCGACAAGCTGACGAAGCTTGCGCTTGGACATGACGGTATAGTTGATGCCGAGACGCGCAAACTCTATCTGGCGCGGCTTGATGCCGGGGATAGACACGTTAGACACGACCCAGTCGTACAGCGGGCGGTGCGCCTCGTACTCAAGCGAGCAGAGGGAGTGCGTGATGCCCTCCAGCGCGTCCTGTATCGGGTGGGCGAAGTCGTACATCGGGAAGATGCACCACTTTGTGCCCTGACGGTGATGCTCGATGTATCTGATGCGGTACAGCACCGGGTCACGCATGTTGAAGTTGCCGCTTGCAAGGTCTATTTTCGCGCGCAGGGTGTAGCGGCCTTCCTCAAATTCGCCGTTCTTCATGCGCTCGAAGAGGTCGAGGTTCTCCTCGATAGGTCTGTCGCGCCAAGGGCTGACGGCGGGATGCGAGGTGTCGCCCCTGTATTCGCGGAACTGCTCCGGGGTAAGCTCGCAGACATAGGCAAGCCCCTTCTTTATAAGCTCAATGGCGTATTCATAGGTCTTTTCAAAGTAGTCGGAGCCATAGTAGAACCTGTCGCCCCAGTCAAAGCCGAGCCAGTGGATGTCCTCTTTGATGGCGTCGACGTATTCGGTGTCCTCCTTGGCGGGGTTCGTGTCGTCCATGCGCAGGTTGCAGATGCCGCCGAAATGCTCGGCAGTGCTGAAGTCAATGGTCAGCGCCTTGCAGTGGCCGATGTGCAGATATCCGTTCGGTTCGGGCGGGAAACGGGTGTGAATCTGCATACCGTAGCAGCGATGCCCCTCGGAGAGATCCTCCTGAACAAAGGCCTCGATGAAATTTCTTGTTGTCTCTTCCATATATCCTCTCTCCTATAAAAAGCTACCAAAATATTATAAACGATAGTTGGCATAAATACAATATTTTTTTCAATAAAACAGGGCGGATCAACGGACTAGGGCAAGCGGTGTTTACAGGCGCGGATCACCATGATATAATTTGCAAAAAAGAGTATTATTTAAACGGAGGGAAGAGCATGGGAAGCTGGTTTTCAAATCTGCATATCAGGCGGACGGAGAATATCGAACCGAGCGCAGTTGACTCGGCGCTGACCGAGATGATGACAGCCGCCAATTATCTGCCAGCTGCGACTGCGGCGGATGCAGACGCAGCAGTCGCAATACTCGGCACGGATTCGGAGTGGATATCCGTATATTCGGATTTCTTCGAGTTTGGCGAACCACAGCAGTTTCAGAATATCGCCCGGCCGATATCGGAGCGGCTGCACACTGATGTACTTGGCATAGCCTGCTTTGACAGCGACTTTATGTTTATGAATCTGATAAATCCGGAGGAGAAGCTCGACGCATTCGCCAGAATAGGCGGGGGATACGGCGTCAAACGGCGCAGCAATTTCAACGCGTGGAAAAATAAGGTGACAGACATAGACGCGTTCAAGCGCTGTGCTGCGGAGAATGAGTATGCCTTTGCTGAGGAGTTCCTAATGGACACCGCGCAATATACCGGCTTGAATGAGGAACTGGCCATAAGCTCTTATGACACCCTCGGCGAGCTGGAGCTTCCAGTGCAGAAGAGATATCTGTACTTCAAATTGCCGGACACGGTCGAAAGGGTGCCGCCGAAATTGGTTTTAAACATGGCCAGCGGCGAATCTTGTGCTGATGGAAAACGGAGCTTTATATCTGTATTGAATGTCGGCGGGGCGTCGAGGGGACTTTCGGTGTTCTTGATCAGTCAATATATTGAAAACGACGAGATAAGCTTTTCGGATCTGTATTTGGAAACTGGATATCTAGGGACGAGAACGCCATTTGACCTCAAAAAAGTTCGCCTCACAGACGGCCGCTTGGCTTATTATTACAATGCTCCCGAATATAAGATACCGGAAGCGGTGAAAGACGGGCTTTCATGGATGAAGAAATTTGATGAAGAAAGCAAACGGGTAATAAGAGTTGTATTTACACCGCATGGGGAAAATAGAAAATTGCCCGACATCATCCTCGTGGTCAGTCCGGACAAAAATCCGGAAGGTCAGTGTGGATGGATTTATAGATAGATTATGACAATAAAAACATGCCGGGTAAAATGCCCGGCATGTTCCATGTTTATTTATTATAATTTGCGTACATCGTGTCGGTTGCCTGACGGATGGCGGCGGTGACTTCCTCGACCTTTTCGGTATCCCACTCGGACGGATCGGCGCGGAGGAAAGAGGTTTTGTCCACGCGGTTATCGAAGATGCCGATGGGGACATTATAAGTCCTGCCGTGCGCCTTGACGGTCACGGTGTTCTCGACCTCAGCGTGCTGTACGAGGTATTCCATATCGTCGCAGCCGTAATCGCCCAGCATGACGGCCATCGGGACGCCGTGGTGCAGATTGGAGCCGGGATCGTTCGGGTCGGCGCGGTCGGCATTCTTGCGGCGGGACTCCTCAGGAGTGACCCAGATGTAGAGGATAACGGCATTTTCAAGAATCTCCG
>CAVCWF010000063.1:0-5015 GCA_963605945.1 Lachnospiraceae bacterium | reverse complement strand
TCAAGCATGGTCTGCGCGATGCCGAGGATATGCTCCTTTGCCTTGCCTGCGCCGTATATGACCTCAGGTACGCCCTGACGTATGCCTCGGTGAAAATCGACCTTCGCATAGTCGCCTATTTCCTGAAACGGCTGCATTTTAAGCTTGAGCGCCGCGTCGTCCGGGCTTACACTGCCGTCTGCGACGTGGTTCAGCAGTTCTGTCAATTCATGTTTATCCATTGCTTTTTCCTTTCCGCCCGATATACCGGCGTGAGATGAGAAATAAATATGCTTCAAACAGCAAAGCACAGCTCTTTATCGCCGTGCTTTGCGGCGCAGAGTCCGAGACTGTCATAGCCAGTGCCGTCGCTGACGAAAACATAGCTCTCCGGCGACAGGCTTATCAGGCGTCTGTACACCTCGTTCACCTTGACCGGGTACGCGACCGACTCGTTGAAGGTCACTCGCGCAAGCTGCTCCGCCTTTTCCTGTGGGAAAAATCCTATCCAGCCCGGCCCACCGGAAACCGTGTACATCCACACATTGTCGTCAAGCTGCTCAAGCTCGCACTCCGCATCCTCAGTCTCCGCTTCCGGGCGGCCAAGCACGCCGCCGGTGCGGAACACCTGATTTGATATCCGTTCGATATATACCGTCGCCCCGACGGCAACGGCCAAGCCGCCGAACAGCTCCGTGAGCCGGTCGGCAAGAATAATGTCAATTTCAGTGGGATCCGCCGTATTGAATTCAAGCGTGCGGAGTCCCGGAACTTTCTTCTCGCACTCGGCAAGAAGCTCGGCGCGGCAAAGCCCCGCGACGGCAATCCTGCTGCCGTCGGCAGTCACGAGCCGCGCGCCGAAAACCTCGTGATCATGCATCTCTCTGCACCTTGTCCTGTGGGTACTGCGCATAGACCGCATCTGCCATTGCGCCGTTAATGCGCTCTATGTCTCGCGATTCCCTGACGGCAGCGGCAAACGCACCTATGGCCGCAACGGCTTCTCTAAGAGGTCCGGGGACGTTAACGACAAGGCAATCCCCTTTCGTGCCGCACACGAGCTTGCTCCACATGTGACCGTTTTTGCCGTAGATCTCGTGGGCAGTCTTGCTGTCGAGCCACAGCTCCATGGCGGAATGAGTGTAGTCCTTGCCAAGAGTTGAAGAGAAGCGATGTCCGCCGCCGGAGCCGCCGACAAGAACTATAAGCTCCGCGCGCTCATCAAGGCAGCGCTGCATTGTTTCAACGATGTTCGCCTCGACATCGACTACCGGAGCAAGTCTGGTGACGACCATCTCAGGGTTCAGCCGCACGAGCTGCTCCATGATGCGCGGGCAGTCAAGGTCAAGGACGGTACCGTCCTTTATCTCGTTTCCGGTCGGGATTATAAAGGCTCTCGATATCATTTTCCGCTCCATCTCTCACGCGCACAGTAGGGTGCGGTAGCAGTAACGATATTATTATAATCAACTTCAACGATCTTTTCCGCCTTTTCGACCTTCGCAAGGTCGGTGAGCGTGATGCCCTCGGCACAGGCGACAGCCTTGATGACATCGTTCTCGTCGCGCAGTATCTGCTCCGGCTCGATGCCGTAAACGTCCATCTCTATGCGGTCACTCGTGACGCCGATAACGCGCACGATAGTGCCGAGCTTTTTCATGAGCGCGTCTTCTATCTGCTCGGTATTCAGTCCCTTTACCTCAAGCCCCTTGATGCTGAAAACGGTCTTATCGGCAAAAGCAATTATCCTGTCGGAGTTTTCCATTGTGTATTCTCCTTAAATTCTCGAATAGCCAATGGGGTATGATAACCCCATTGGCATATTATTATAATCAGAAGTCAATGACTACGTCAAGCACGATGTCCTCGGCCTTGACGGTTACGGCATCGTCCATGCCGGGAATAAGCTCATCGGCGCGGGCAATGACCTCTTCCTCGCTTATTCTCGGAAGAGAGTCGAGATACTCGCGGGTGAAGCCGACGGAGTCAAGCTCTGCCCAAGCTCTGTCGGTGATGCGCTCCCACGCTATCTCCTTGCCAAGGCTGCAGGCAATGGCGAGAATGGACGGCGCGCAGGCGCAGTCACGTGCGGGGACAAGACCGGCGTTGAGGTGATTGATGACGTACTGCGCAAATACCTTCTTGGGGCAGGTGACGCAGGGCAGATCCTTCTTCAGGGTCTGTGCGAAAGCGCCGGAGTTATGCAGGGTGTTGCCGGCTTCGCAGGTCGGGAAGTAGGAAATACGTCCGTAGTGTTCGGGGAACATCATGCCGATGGAAACGGAAAACGCGGGGCCAGCATGACCAATGCGGACTTCCTTGCCCTCGAACAGGGAACGCAGACCAAGGAACGGGAAGAGCATTTCGCGCATGGTGATGAGGTTCATTATCTCGGAGCCGGAGTTGTTGTTGCAGGCACGGCCGGTCATGACCGCGTTGTGCACGGGAAGCTTCTTGAATTTGGGATCCGGACCCTTGACAAGGCGGTGATTCGGATAGAGCACATGCCATGCCTTGAGGTTCGGCTCTTCCTTTATAAGCTCCTCGGAGTACGGCTCCTCATACATAGGATACCACCCGTACTTGGCGTTTACAAGTCCCTGATCGGACGCGCCGATGGCGACCATGCCGCACTCAACAAGCAGGCCGTCGGAGGTGGTGGTGATGGTGTTTCTGTCGTAGATGTCGATTCCGCAGGGGCCGTCGGTGTAAGATGCGGCGACCTTCATGGCCTGACCGTAATCGAGGCCGGCTGCCTTAACGTCGTCGGCGTCCAGAAGAACGAGGGTAAGGGGATTGTACAGACCGCCGATGTTGCCCTCGGGGATAACTCTTGCTTTAATTTTTCCCATTGTATGTTCCTCCTCTTATCATTCTTCCGTGGGAAGGGTGTAGGTTGTATGGGTGATGATGTTCTTGCAGCCCTCGTACTCGGCTTCTTCCAGCGGCTCGAACACGCAGACGCCGGGGAAACGGACGATCTTGATGACCTTGCCGTCCTTGTCACGCGCCTTGAGCAGGACTATCTTCATGACCTCAGGGTTCTCGTTGAGAATGACCATCTCCAGCGAGTCAACGCCCTCCTCCTGTGCGACGCGGCCGGTAAGCTCTTCTATCTGACCGGTCTTGACGGATGCCCACTTGCCTCCGCGGACGGTTTCCATGCCGCGCATGAGAAGAGTCCTCGTCGGGCCGCCCTTTGCAGCGGCGTTGTGCATCTTCTGGATAAAATCAGGGGTCTTGGTGTGCATCAGCTTCATAAACTGATTCTCCTTTCTGAATTTTTATTTATATAAGCCATTATCGGTTATATAGCGCAGTATCTCCGCGTCAAGCCCCGGTATGTCGCGCACACCGTGAGCAAGAGCACGCCTTATGCCTGTTGAAGATATGCCGTCCGGCTCCGCCGCAACGCGGATAAGCTCGGCTCCGCTGCGTTCAAGCATCTCGCAGCCCGCCGCACCGGCTCTGCTTATCACGACGAAGCCCGCGCTCTCACACAGTTCTCGGAAGCATGCCCAGCCGGGTGCCCATTGCGCCGCATCCTCTCCCATGCACAGATATATACGCGCGCCGTGATGGACGGCAGCAATATACCTCACAGTATCTATCGTATACGGCAGCTCCGGCGATTCGACCTCAAAGGGGCAAACTTCAAGCCCCTCATGCCCGGCAGCGGCGATGCGGCACATTTGCAGGCGATGTTCACCGCCGGTGATGTCCGCGCCGTACTTGCTGTACTTTCCGCTTGCCGGGACAAGGTACATAAGGTCAAGCCCGGCGGCTTCTTTCATTATAAGGGCGGCTCTGATATGCCCCTTATGAATGGGGTCGAAGCAGCCGCAGAACAGACCTATCTTCATCATGCACTCTCCGGCATCAGATCAGATGATACTTGCGCGCGTCTCGCCGCAGATCCTCGCGGTAGTCCGGGTGAGCAATATTTATGAGAGCCTCGGCTCTGGCGCGCAGGGACGCTCCGCGCAGAGATGCGACGCCGTACTCGGTGACGACAAAGTCGACGTCCGAGCGCATAAGGCTTATGACCGTACCCGCGGGCTGTACGGGAAGTATCGTGGAGATACGCTCCCGACCGCCGTCGGCGGTTCTAACGTTTGCGGTGGAATGAAGCGCGATTATTGACTTACCGCCCTCGCTCTGGCGCGCGCCGCTTGCGGTTTCGGTCTGACCGCCGGTACCGCTTATCTGAAGGGTACCTATTGCCTCGGAAGCACACTGTCCCATCAGGTCCACCTGCAGCGTTGTATTGACGGAAACCATCTTACGGTTCTGGCGTATCACGGCAGGGTCATTCGTATAGCCGACCTCAAGGTGCAGAACATTCGGATTCTCGTTGAGAAAATCATACGCCGCCTTGGAGCCGTAGGAGAACGCCGTGACCATCTTATCGCGGTGCAGCGTCTTTGCGCGATTCGTGACGACTCCAGCCTTATAGAGATCAATAAGACTGTCGGATAGCATCTCGGTGTGTACGCCAAGCTCACGCTTGTCTTTAAGCGCCGCGGCGACGGCGTTCGGTATGCCGCCTATGCCAAGCTGGAGCGTGGACTCGTCCTCGATAAGCTCCGCAATATAGCGGCCTATCGTCAGATCCTCCTCGCTCTGCGGACGCTCAGGCATGTAGAACATTTCATTCGGTCCCTGATACGCAAAGTTGACCTCGCTGACATGGATATAGGTATTGCCGAATGTGCGCGGCATATTCTCGTCTATCTCAACGATAACTATATCCGCGTTTTCGACCATCATACGGTTCGACATACCGACGGTACCGGTGGTGAAGTAACCGTGCTGATCCATGGGGGACACCTGTATCGCATAAACGATGGGTCGGTCGGCATGATAATGCTTTATCTCCCAGAGCTTATCCCTGAAACCGCGGCCAAGGTGGTTCGGGATAAAGCTTATACTGCCCGACTTCTGAAATTCACGGCAGAAGTGGCCGAAGAATATGCTTTCCGCGTCGACCACGCCGCGCATTTCAGGATCGGATAGAAACGCATATGGCTGTGCGT
>CAVCWF010000062.1:0-11063 GCA_963605945.1 Lachnospiraceae bacterium | reverse complement strand
GTTGAGCGTATCGACACGATGAAGCGCAAGCAGTTTGAAAAGGGCATCATGCAGATAGCGCAGGAGGGCGCGATACAGATCTTCCACGAGCCGTACACCGGCGTCGAGGAGGTCATCGTCGGCGTTGTCGGTGTGCTCCAGTTCGAGGTGCTGGAATACCGTCTCAAGAGCGAATACGGCGTTGATATCCGCCGCCGTAACATGCCGTTTGAGCATGTACGCTGGATAGACAACGAGAACATCGACGTACACGCGCTCAACCTCACGAGTGACACCAAGTGGGTGCAGGACTTCAAAGGCAATAACCTTTTGCTGTTCACATCCGAATGGTGCATAAACTGGGCTTTGCAGAAAAACGAGGGGCTGTCCCTCAGAGAATTTAACCGCGAATAAGGAGGCGTACCATGGCAGACAAATTGGTTATCGAGATATTCAAGGAAAAGAACGCGGAGGAGTTTACCAAAGCTCTCGCCGCACCTGACAGCCGCCTTGAGACGGGGAGCGCCGCCGCAATGACTGCCGCGGTCGCAATGTCCCTCGCGGCCAGAGCTGCCGCCGCATGTGACCAGAGCGGCGAAAAGGCGCAGTATATTGCCCGCAACGTCGAGACTCTGCGCGGCTATATGGTGCACCTCATCGACGAGGACGTGAAGTCCCGCGGGCCGCTCCGCCGCGCGATCAAGGAGGGAGACGCGAGAACGATCGAGGCTGCGCGCCAGCCCGCCGTCTGCATTGATCAGGAGATAATCAACATGATGGGTCAGGCGCTGGAGCTTATAGCCGGGCTTACCGAGATATGCCCCAAGGATTCGATGCACTATGTCGGCGAGGCCGCGGAGCTTGCCTGCGCCGCCGTGCGCTGCGCAAGACTGTATATTGTCGACATGGCGCGGTACAGCAGCGACGAGACCTATAAATTCGTCACCCGCCGTGAGAACGAGCTGAACATCAATAACTGCGCTGAGCAGGCGGAAAAAATACGCGCCGCAGTTGAAAAAGCTCTCGCGGAGTAATATTTGCCGAAAAAAATCACAGTGGGAATCCCACTGTGATTTTTGCTTGCTGTTCAGATGTTCACGTATACACTGCCGAGATGAGTTGTGAAGCCTAAGGAGTTGTACATGCCCTCATCGCACGGCGCGCAGGTGACGGTTATGTCGGTAAAGCCCTGCTTGCGGCCGAAGCGATGCGCCGCATCGGTCAGCAGTCTTGCGCCTCCGCGCCCGCGGAACACCGGTTCAATGTAGAAATCCTCAAAAATGCCGACGTTTTCGCATTGAAAGCTTGAAAACGCCGCCGCGACGCTGCACATTCCGATGCAGCGATATCCGCGCTTCAGGACAAAAAACGTAATGCGGCCATCCCGAACCGCCGCCTTGAGCCGTTCCTGACCGGCATCGTCCAGCGGCTCCTCGCCGATTTCTGCGCGAAACCCGTTCTCCAGCTTCAGCAGCTGCCAGTCCGCAGAGGAGACCGTTTCGACCGTGAACGGAATTTCCTCCTCAGGCGGGAGCAGCATCAGCGGCTCGCCCCATTCGTCGGCGCCGTTCGGAACGAAGCCGAGACTTTTCCAGAACCTCACACGCCGCTCTTCGGCGCAGTTCAGCTCCGCGTATTTCATACCGAGCGCCCTTGCCCAGTCGAGCAGCGCCGACGCACAGTCGTGCCCCGTACCGCTGCCGCGGTATTCCGGCAGGACGCAGAATTCCAGAATAAAGAGCTTGCCGTCCTCACTTGCGAAGAGTGACGCGAGCGCAAAGCCGATGTCATTGCCGCCGCGCTCGAAGAAAAGATAATAGCAGCGGTCGGCGGCGCGGTCATGCGCGGCCTGTATCGCCTCGCGGTATTCGCTGCCGTGAAAATATACGCGCTCTTCGCTCTCGGCGTCGGGGAATATGTCCCGGTCGTGGTATGCGCCCAGCTCGCGCCAGAAGCGCTCCGCTTCCTCTGCGGTGGTTGCTTCGCGGACAGAAATTTGATTTTTCACTGAAAATCCTCCAAAAATTTTATTGGAGGGTTAGAAAGCGTGAACCCTCCGTACACGTTCCATTTTCATAAAAGATCACCCTTTCTATAAATTTTACGGCTCTGACCCGCAGACTGATTATATCATCGGCGCAGAAAATTTACAAGTGCGCGGGATATTATTCGGGTTTACACAAAGCGAAAGTTATGGTATGATTTAATATCATAATTTTGCCCGGAGATTTCAATGCTCGATAAACTCAGAATGCTGAAAAATCAATATGAGCAGCTCCAGCGCCGCATGGAGGAGCCGGAGACGTACTCCGACCCCGCGCTGTACGCGCGCTGCGAACGCGAGGCGCGGGAGCTTGCGCCGATCGTCGGAGCGTACTGCGAGTATGAGCGCGCCGAGGAAGACATGCGCGCCGCGCTTGAGCTGATGGACGACGCGGAGATGCGCGAGCTCGCGCAGGAGGAGTATGCCGAGGCCAAGGCCAGAACGGCGGAGCTGTCGGAGAAGATGAAGCTTCTGCTTCTTCCCAAGGATCCTAACGACGCTAAGAACGTTATTATGGAGATACGCGGCGGCGTCGGCGGGGAAGAGGGGATGCTCTTCGCGGCTGATCTATTCAGAATGTACTCTATGTACGCCGAGTCCAGAGGCTGGCGGATAGAGATTGCGAACATCAACGAGACGGAGCTGGGCGGCATAAAGGAGATCAGCTTCGTCGTCGAGGGCGAGGGCGCATACTCGCGGCTCAAGTTTGAAGCCGGCGGGCATCGCGTACAGCGCGTTCCGGTCACGGAGTCAGGCGGCAGAATACACACCTCTGCGGCGACCGTCGCCGTCCTGCCTGAGATAGAGGACGTGGACTTCAAGCTCGACATGAACGACCTGAAGATAGACACCTACCGCTCGTCTGGCGCGGGCGGGCAGCATGTCAATAAGACCGAGAGTGCGATAAGAATAACGCATCTCCCGACGGGAACGGTCGTAGAGTGTCAGGACGAGCGCAGCCAGTATAAGAATAAAGACCGCGCGATGCAGATACTCCGCTCCAAGCTGTATGAGGCGGAGCAGGCGAAGCAGGCTGCCGCCGTCGCTGCCGAGCGCAAGAGCCAGATAGGCTCCGGCGACCGGAGCGAGCGCGTGCGGACGTATAACTTCCCGCAGAACCGCGTGACGGATCACCGGCTCACGGGCGACAACAAGAATTTCAATATCGCTGCCATCATGAACGGAAACCTCGACCCACTGATAGACGCACTGGTCACGGCGGATCAGGCGGAGAAGCTGCGGGCGCAGTCGGAGGCGTGACATGAACACAAAGAGATTTATAAACTGCACCGACGAGCTTGTCGGAATAATGCGCGGCGGCGGACTTGTCGCCGTCCCGACGGAGACCGTGTACGGCCTTGCGGGTAACGGCCTTGACGAGAAGGCCGTGGCGGAGATATACGAGGTCAAGGGCCGCCCGGAGGTCAAGCCCCTGTCGCTTATGGTGCATGACGCGGCGTCGATGGAGCGCTACTGCGAAAGCGTCCCGCCGCAGGCGTACACGCTGGCGAAGAGGTTCTGGCCGGGACCGCTGACGATTGTGATGAAGGCCAAGCCCTGCGTGCCGGAGATAGTCCGCGCGGGAGGGGAGACGGTCGGCCTGCGCTGCCCGGATCACCCGCTGACGCTGGAGCTGCTCGAAAAAAGCGGCGTACCGTTTGCCGCACCCTCGGCGAATCCGTCCGGCGAGCCAAGCCCAAAAAACGCCGACAGCGTGCTGAAATATTTCGACGGTAAGATCGCCGCCGTGCTTGACGGCGGGGAATGCGGCATCGGGCGCGAATCGACGCTGATAGACATCAGCCGCACACCGTACAGGATACTGCGTCAGGGTGCGCTGCCGGCGGATGAAATAGCCGACGCGTTGGTCGGCGGTATGAAGATAATCGGCATAACGGGCGGCACAGGCTGCGGCAAAACCACCGCGCTCAACGAGCTTGAGCGGCGCGGTGCGCTGCTGATAGACTGCGATGCCGTGTATCACCGGATGCTTGAGACCGACAGGCCGATGCTCGACGAGATAGAGAAGTATTTCCCCGGCGCAGTCGTTGACGGGAAGCTCGACCGCAAGGCGCTCGGCGCGGTGGTGTTCACCGATGAGGAAGCCCTGCGCGATCTGAACATAATCACGCACAGGCACATAAATCTTGAGATACGCCGTATCCTGCGCGAGCACGCGATGAACGGCGGCACACTCGCCGCGATAGACGCGATTGAGCTGTTTTCCAGCGGTCTTGCCAAATGCTGCACCGCGACCGTAGGCGTCATTGCTGACCGGGACGTCAGGATTAGCCGCATCATGCGGCGCGACGGGATAAGCCGCGAGTACGCGATGATGCGTGTCAACGCCCAGCGGCCAAATGAGTATTTCATCCAAAAATGCAGCCTTGTTCTCGAAAACAATGGCTCGCAGGAAGAATTTATAGAAAAATGCAGAAAAACTTTTGAGGAGGTTTTGTGAAATGGATGAACTGAGAAGCAAGCTCTTTTATGAGCAGAAGAACGGTTACGACCTTATCGACACTGATGAGCGCCTCGCCGTTGAGGATTACTGCGGGCAGTATATGAGCTACCTGAACGACTCCCGCACCGAGCGCGAGGCCGTCAAGAACGCGATTGCGCTGGCCGAGGAGCAGGGCTTTGTCGAGTATGAACTCGGCATGGAGCTGAAGCCCGGCATGAGAATATACAGAAACAACCGCGGCAAGGCGCTCATGCTCGCCGTCATCGGCAAAAAGAGTCTCGCCGAGGGCGCGGTGATTGCCGGCGCGCATGTTGATGCTCCGCGCCTTGACCTCAAGCAGATAACCATGTATGAGACCGACGAGCTGTGCTACTTCAAGACGCACTACTACGGCGGCATCAAGAAGTACCAGTGGGTCACCATTCCTCTGGAGCTGCACGGCGTTGTCGCGCTCAAGAGCGGCGAAACCGTTGAGGTCACCATCGGCCGCGAGCCGGGAGAGCCTCGCTTTGTTATAACCGACCTGCTGCCGCATCTCGCCGCCGACCAGATGAAGAAGACCATGGCCGAGGGCATCACTGGCGAGGGGCTGAACATTCTCATCGGCAGCACTCCTTACGCCGACGAGGGCAAGGATCGCGTGAAGCTTGCAGTGATGAGCCTGCTCAACGACATGTACGGCATCACCGAGGAGGACTTCCTCTCCGCAGAGCTTGTTGCCGTCCCTGCCTACGATGTTACCGAGATCGGCCTCGACCGTTCCATGATCGGCGCTTACGGCCATGACGACAGAGTCTGCGCCTATGCCGAGCTGAAGGCGATATTTGACGTCGAGGATCCCGAAAAGACCAGTGTCTGCATACTTGCCGACAAGGAAGAGATCGGCTCCGAGGGCGTCAGCGGTATGCAGAGCGCCGCATTCGACTGCTTCATGGAGGATCTGTGCGAGGCTCAGGGCGTGTCTCTGCGCCGCTGCTTCGAGAACAGCTTCTGCCTGTCCGCCGACGTCTGCAACGCCTTCGATCCGAACTTCGCCGAAGTTTCCGAGAAGCGCAGCGCTGCGAAGCTGAACTACGGCATGGGCATCTGCAAGTTCACCGGCGCGCGCGGCAAGTCCGGCACGAGCGACGCGTCCGCCGAGATCGTCGCCTATCTGCGCCGCCTGTACGCCGACAAGGGCGTCGTATGGCAGATGGCGGAGCTTGGCAAGGTCGATCAGGGCGGCGGCGGAACCATCGCAAAGTTCATGGCTAACCGCAATATCGACACTATCGACGCCGGCGTCCCCGTGCTGAGTATGCATGCGCCGTTCGAGGTCGTCTCCAAATTTGACTGCTACATGACCTATAAGGGCGTGCTTGCAGCGTACATGGATAAATAAAATTTAAACCGCCGGGGCTTTTGCTCCGGCGGTTTTATTATAATACTGAGATAAGAAAAACCCTCCCGCATACGCGGGAGGGTCAGTTTATCAAACGAAATCAGACGAAATGCAGAACAAGAGTCAGCAGAACGAAAGCGAGGGCAAACCACTTGGTCCACCGTGCGAGCTTTGCGTCGAGAGTCTTTGCCTTGCCCTTGGACAGGAAAGTGTCGGCACCGCCGGAGATGGAACCGGAAAGACCTGCGCTCTTGCCGCTCTGCATCAGGACGATGACAGTAAGGGCGAGACCGGACAGAACCTGAAGAATGGTAAGAACAATGTTGAGTGCGCTCATTTATTTCAATCCTTTCGATTATGTTCAAAATAACAGCTTGATAAGTATAACACAGTGACTTGTACAATTCAAGAGTTTTTTTCGTTCTGACCGCTTTATTTTGACGAATATCGCGCCTATGGTGTAAGCGTTGCAAAATAATTGGAGCGGAAAGTGTCCCACGACGCGTTTATCCGCGTGCTGACCTCTATGTTGCGGGCGTATATGTATGTGTATATATCATCCGTCATCTCGCCGTCGTAGTCGGGAGTGTAATATATATCGCCGTCGTACCAGTTCAGCCCGCGAAATATTACATATCCGCCGCCGTCGCTGAAAATATCATCGCCCGTATAATAGGCGTAGTTCACGTCAAGATCGAAAAGGTTTGCTATCGTCGGCGCAATGTCCATGGTCGAAGTGAGCTTTGTGACGGTGCGCGGCTCTGTGTCCTTGCTGTATATGAAAAACGGTGTCTGGCAGAGCATATCCATGTTGTCAACGTCCTTCAGCTGCATCACAAGCCCGGTGTTCGACATGTATTTGCAGTAGTGATCGGTAAAGAATATGAAAACGGTATCGTTTATCCTGCCGTCGGCCTCCATTTTAGCTATAAGCTCGCCGATAAATGCATCTGTTTCCATCGCATGTGCGACCGCGCGGTAATACTCCTGCATATCTGCGCCGTCCGCCGGGATCTTTTCGGGGTCGACCGTGCGGTACACGTCCTCCCAATGCCCTTCACATATATTGTCCATGTCGGCCGTATACGGGCCGTGACCGGAATAGGTCAGAATGAAGTCGAAATACTTGTCGGGCGCAATCATCAGGTCATAGCCGTTTATCATCTCACTGTCGCGCTGGAAATCCTCCATGCCCATGTCGTACCAGCTATGGTATTTTTCGTAACCCCAGTTTATATGGACGACGCCGCGGTTATATATGCCGCCGCTGGATGAGTGGAAGGAATTTGCCGTGTAGCCTTCGTTTTCAAAAAGATTTGCGAGCGAGAATGGAAACGCATACGTGCTGTAAGCGCTGTTGCTTATGCCGTTGGTCGGTGCTACGAGCCCGGTGTTCACTGTAAACTCCGTCCCGAATGTGCCGGCGGATATGAACATTGGACTGTAATGGTTTTCAAAGTTGATGCCCGCCTGCTGCAATGCGTACAGATTAGGCATATAATCCTCGGTCAGCAGCCATGTGTCGATAGACTCAAGCAGAAAGAGCATCACGTTTTTGCCCTTGAAAACGCCGGTCATGTCGTTCGCTTCGTGCGGGGAGCTGCTGCGCTCGGCGTAGTATGCGTCAAGCTCTTCATATGTCGCGCCATTTTTCAGCTCGTCCTCAATGCCGTAGGTCACGACAAAGCTACGGAACAGATATTGATAGCTGCCCATCAAATGAAAACATTGGTTTACATCGGTAAAATTCGTATACAGTTCCTTGTCAGCGCTGCCCAGAGAATTAACGTCCCAGCTGTAATCCTCGTTGTCGCTCTCGGTCATAGAGCTGTTGAGCCATATCAGTCCGCCAAGCGATACGGCAACCATGGCGAGTGCGATGAGCGGCCTGCGTTTGTCGTACTTCTTCGGCATCGCTATCGCCAGCAGCACCGCACCGACAAGCGCGGCCAGCAGCATGATTATCAGCAGCTTGCGGAAGTTGAGGTAGGTCAGGCTGAAAAACTTCGTGCCGTCGCCGGTATAGGCTAGGTCGGCAAAAGAAAACACCGTGCCGAACATGTTGAACATCGCGGCGTACACAAGGCACATGAAGCTTTGAAACGCGACGAAAACTACGATGAGCACGCGGCGCGCCTTCGGCGGCACGGCGTACACAATGCCGCACAGCATAAGCGCCCACAGCGCCGTGAATTTTGCCGCCGTCAGGTTATACCATGAGCGGCCGCCGCTTGCGGGGTATAGCATACGGCAGCCAACGTCAAGCCCTGCGAGTATCATCCACAGCAGCGGCAGCCAGTATTTGCCGATAAAGCCCATGAAGCGGCTGCGCCATGTGGGGCGGATCTGTTCTTCTGTTTCTGTCATTAACATACACCTGTAAAGTTAATTATTTTGACTGATTATAACAGTTTTAGCATGGATTGTCAAAAAATAAAAATCTCCGCGGAGTACCGCGGAGAAAACGTATTTGCTGCTGTCACAGCCGCTTGGTTATATAGGGAGGCGTGCAATATGGATATGGGCGCTTCCGGGATCATCTCAGGTCTATAAACGGTATGGTGCTGCTGGAGCCGCCGTAATACGTCGGGTACTTGCCGTCCCAAGCCTGCGCGTAGGTGTATTTTATCAGTGCCTCGGTCAGGGAAGCGGCGACCTTTGCGTTCGCTTCGGCCTCGGCTTCTGCGCGGATGCGAGTGGCTTCGGCTTCCGCCTGCGCCTTGGCGAGCATCGCGTCGGCGTCAGCCTGAGCCTGAATGACCTGCACCTTCGCGGCGGCCTCGGCCTCTATGACCTCCTGCTCTGCACGGGTCTGCGCGGTGAGCTTGTTCTGTGCCGCGACCTGCTTTGCTTCGACCGCCTCCGTAAACACGTCGGTGAAATCCATATTTTCGACCGAGGTGGAGACAAGCTCTATGTTGTACTTTATAAGCTTCGACGTGAGGTCGATCTCGATGGCCGATGCAAGCTCGCTGCGCATCCCGACCAGCTCCTCTGCGGTGTAGCGCGCGGTGACGGTTTTGACGGACTCCGTGATGCAGGGGATAACGACGGTCTCGTAGTAGTTGATGCCGATGGTGGAGTAGATGGTCATAGCGTCGGCCTTGCTTATCTGATAGTTGATGGTGTAGGTCATGGAGACCTCCTGAATATCGGAGGAGAAGCACATGAGGTCTATGCTCTGCTTTTGGACGCGGTTGTCCATCTTGACTATCTTCTGCCAAGGCAGCTTGAAATGCATACCGGCGTCGAGCGTGTAGTTCTCGACCTTGCCGAAGGTGGTGACGATACCGGTATTGCCGGTGGGAACTCGCGTGAAGCAGGACATCACAAGGATGGCGATGAGAATTATGCCGAGGATAACGCCGAGAGTGCGCCCAGTGCCGCCGGATTTCACTGTACCGGCTTCGCCTAAAGGACGTCTTTTCATGAACACTGCCATATGATTTCTCCTTTGTATATTTATTTCGTTTTTATCAGCAGACACACGGACTCGACAGATGCCCCGCACTCATCAAATTGCGTGAGCACCTTTTGCTCAATGGGAAACTTATACGCAATCGCCTTTACAAAGCGTTTCTGCGTCTTTTGTTCCTCGCGCGGGAACAACTCAACCTCGGAAATCAGGTATTTCACAAGGTCGCGCCGTTCTGCCGCATTCATTCTATCATAGATTGCGTCAAAAGACGAGAGGATTCCGATCATAGATTGCACAGACATCTGCTCGCTTTCCAGAGTTGCCTTTTTCATCAGGCTCTCTTGCAGCAGATCCTCCGCCTTATAAATCTGGTCATAGAGGTCATTCAGGCGGCGGGTCATGTCTGCGCGGCGGCGCTCTGCATACTTGTCATCCGGAGCAATGCGGTCAATATCCCGCTCCAAGCTGTCGCGGCTGCGCTGTAAAGCGGATAGCTGGTTTTTGTAGGCGGTAATGTCATTCTCGACTTCGGTCATGTCCACGGCGGTCATTACCTTTTCCTGCAAATCCTTGATAAACTGCGGATTGCGAACAATCTTCCGGGTGTACTCCATCACCTCGTCCTCAACCTGACTGGCTACCACGCCATTCCTGCGGCATACCGAAGTCCCTCTATGTTTTGTCGCATAAGAACAGACATAAGATTTTGTGCGGCGCTCCGTGCCGTCCTGATTTGTCCACTTGGTCATGCCGATATACATGGGTGCGCCGCATTGCGGACATTTTACGATACCAGACAGCAGGTGTGCATTATACTGACCGATGTTGTGATTGCCCTTTTTCCCACGGATGGCTTTGATCTCCTGTACCTTGTCGAAATCCTCTTTGGAAACAAACGCCTCATGGGAAATAACCTCACTCAAAATATACTCGTCCTGCTTCACAAGTCGATACTCATTATCTTTGCCGGGAACTTTCTCTGTGCGGCGCTTGCCCCATGCTACGCGCCCGGTATAAATCGGATTACTAAGCATCCTCTTAATGTGGTCAGAACTCCACTCTCCATAGCTGGGGCGGATTGCATTCTTTGCCGGTGGGCGAGTATAACCGTTTCGATTGAGATAGCCTGAAATCGCCGTGTAGCCCATATTGCGGTTCAGGAACATATCAAAGACCAACTGCACAACTGCCTTTTCTTCCGGGACCGCCTCCAATTTTCCTTTACTCTTGTCATCGCCCTTTACCAGACGATACCCATAGGGTGCAAAGCCGCCGTTCCAGCCGCCGGACTTTGCTTTTTCCTCGCGCCCCAAAAGGCTCTGAGCAATGATGTTTTCGCGTTCCAACTCAGCTACCGCGCCAAGAATGGTAATCATCATCTTTCCCATAGAGGTCGAGGAATCAAGCCCATCTTCTACGCACATCAGATGAACGCCATATTTCATAATGAACTCAAGGGAGTTCAGCACATCCCGTGCATTTCTGCCGAACCGCGATAATTTGAAAACCAGCACATAGTCCGTATGTACTTTTCCGCTCTGAATGTCATCCAGCATCCGCTGGAACTCAGTCCGCCCCTCGATACTCTTGCCGCTTTTACCTTCTTCAACGTAGGTATCAAGAACCGTCATACCCCGACGCTCGGCGCATTCAGCAAGATAGTGCTTCTGCCCATCCAGACTATACCCCTTCACCTGACGCTCACTGCTGACGCGGATATAGATAACACACGATTTGCCCTCTTTCGTATTATACATAGATTTCCTCCTATTGCAGG
>CAVCWF010000061.1:0-2766 GCA_963605945.1 Lachnospiraceae bacterium | reverse complement strand
TCGGTCACGGCGCGGCTCTGACATGCCACCGGCATGTCATTCACTCCCGCGCCGCCGTTGCACTACCCTAAAAGGGGCAGCGCTTCGCGGCAAAGGTTTTACAATACACGTGCCCCCTGCCTTCGCGTTTCCGCGTAGGCAGGGGGCACATTCACATCCATATTCAACTTTTTCCGTTACTTATCTTCCGTTTTTTCCTTTGCGACTATTTTCATCGTGACCGGGTCGATATGGTCTATATTCATATACTCATCCGTATCCGTGGGCAAATCGCGCTTGACGAGCTTCTTCGTGACCAGCTTCCCGATCGCCGTATATATCACGACGAACACCGGCACGCCGAGGAGCATCCCCCAGAACCCGAACAGGCCGCCGCCGAGAATGATGGAGAACATGACCCAGAAGCCGTTGATGCCGATGGAGCTGCCGAGGATCTTCGGGCCGATGACGTTGCCGTCAAGCTGCTGAAGCACGATGATGAATATCACAAATATCAGGCACTTGAGCGGATTGACCAGCAGGATCAGCAGCGCGCTCGGCACCGCGCCGATAAACGGGCCGAAGAACGGGATGACGTTCGTCACGCCGACGATGACGCTGACCAGCAGCGCGTACGGAATGTTCAGCAGCGCGCAGCCGATATAGCATATCAGGCCGATTATTGCGGAATCCAGCAGCTTGCCGTTGATGAAGCCCATGAAGGTCTTGTCGGTGAAGTTCAGCCCTTCGCGCAGCTTCTCCGCCGCGTCGACGGAGAACACCGTGTACATCAGCTTCTTCGCGCTGGCGCTGAAGCCCTCGATATTGCCGAGGATGTAGATCGAGACGATGATGCCGATGACGAGGTTATACACGGCCTTCACAACGCTGATGATGCCGGTGGTGACGCTGGCGGCGATGTTGCCGATGCCGGGCAGGACGGTGTTGGTCAGCCAGTTTTTCAGATCCTCGCTGACGTTATTGAACACATCCAGCACGTATTGCTCTATCTCCGGATTGTCGCTGAGGAGCTGCTCTATCCACGCGGTGGTGTTTGCTATGTAGGTCGAGCTGTTTTCGACGATGGTCGTGATGCTGCTGAGCAGCTGAGGGATTATGAGGTAAACTATCGCGACGATGATCGCAAGGAAGATTATCTCCGACAGTATCACCGACATCGCTCTCGCAAAGCGCTGCGCCTTCTCCGGCTTCTTCTTATGTATCGCCCTGCCGAGCGCGCCGAACACGCCGCGCTGAAGCGACTTGACCAGCGGCAGCAGGATATACGTGATGGCCAGACCCCAGATAAACGGGCTGAGTATTGAGAACAGCGAGCCGATCGCGCTCAGGACGCCCGGCATGTAGTTGAGCGCCATGAAGAACAGTATGGCGCAGGCGACAACGCAGAACGCGGTTATCCCCCAGTACAGGTATTTTTTATCCCATTTGAAATGCCGGTTCATCAGAGCACCCCTCACTTTATATTGTTTATATTTTACTCTTTGCCCTTTTATGCGTCAACTAAGTTTTTGTAAATATTATGTTCAAATTCATTAAGATTTCTTTTACACTTTGTAATTATGTTATGTAAACCGAATTCCTGAATACGGCGCGGATATTCATTGACACGGTTGTTGAAAACTATGTTGGAAATGTTCAAAACTCCCTGATTTTCAACCGCTGTGACCGTGTGCGGCAAATTGTTTATGCATTCCGCTTTGTCGAATTATACATAATTTTGTAAACCTGCGAATACGCCGGAGCCTATCCTCATAGTTTTTGATAAACATATCTGCTGAACTATCGGAGGCCGCCATGAAAAGATTCATATGCTTTTTTCTGCTCTTCGCCGTCCTGCTCTGCCCCGCCGCCAGCGCCGAGCCGCTGCGCGACGGCGACATCGGCATCTCCGCGCCGTCGGCGATACTGATGGAGAAATACACCGGCGAGGTGCTGTACGAGAAGAACGCGCACGAGCGCATATTCCCCGCGAGCGTGACGAAGGTGATGACGATGCTGCTCATCGTCGAGGACATCGAGAGCGGCAAGCTGAAGCTTGACGACACCGTGACGGCCAGCGCCCGCGCCGCGTCCTTCGGCGGCAGCTGCGTGTATCTTGAGGAGGGCGAGCAGATGAGCGTGGACGATATGCTCAAGTGCATCGCCGTCGTCTCCGCGAACGACTGCGCCATTGCCATGGCCGAGCACATCAGCGGCACGGAGCAGCTGTTCGTCGAGCGCATGAACAGGCGCGCGGAGGAGCTGGGGCTTGAGGATACGCATTTCACGGGCTGCACTGGGCTGTTCGACGACGGCGAGCACTACACCAGCGCCTACGACGTCGCCGTGATGAGCCGCGAGCTTATCGGCCACGAGCTGATAAAGAACTACACGACTATATGGATGGACAGCATCCGCGGCGGCAAATTCGAGCTGAGCAACACGAATAAGCTTGTCTATTGGTATCAGGGCTGCACGGGGCTGAAGACCGGCTATACCTCCACCGCGATGTATTGCCTCTCCGCAACCGCAGAGCGCGACGGCGTGGAGTATATCGCGGTCGTCATGCACGGGGACAGCATCGAGTCGCGCAATAACGACGCGAAAGCGCTGCTCAATTACGGCTTTGCGAGCTTTACGCTTTGCCCGCTGCGCGGTGCGGAGCTGCCGGATATTCCGGTAGAGCTGGGGCGGAGCGGCAGTGTGAGATGTGAGTATGACGGCGGCGAGTACGCGCTGGTTCCCAAGACAGGGGCGGAGCCGGAATATGAGCTGACACTGCCGGAG
>CAVCWF010000060.1:0-14588 GCA_963605945.1 Lachnospiraceae bacterium | reverse complement strand
CCGCCAGCTTATGAAGGCGTTCGGCGCGGAGCTGGTGCTCACCGAGGGCGCAAAGGGCATGAAGGGCGCAATAGCCAAGGCCGACGAGTTGGCGAAGGAGATCCCGAACAGCTTCGTACCCGGCCAGTTTGTCAATCCCGCGAACCCCAAGGCGCACTACCTGACCACCGGCCCTGAAATCGTCGCCGATACGGACGGCGCGGTCGACTACTTCGTGGCCGGCGTCGGCACCGGCGGCACAATCACCGGTGTCGGCACGTACCTCAAGGAGAAGGTTCCCGGCGTCAAGGTCGTCGCGGTGGAGCCTGCGACTTCTGCGGTGCTGTCTACCGGCGTCGCCGGAGCGCACAAGATACAGGGCATCGGCGCGGGCTTCGTGCCGGATGTGCTGGATACCAAGGTATATGACGAAATAATCCCCGTTGCGAACGAGGACGCTTTCTCCACCGGCAAGCTCATCGGCAAGACCGAGGGCGTGCTGGTCGGCATCTCCTCCGGCGCGGCCGTCTGGGCGGCGATAGAGCTTGCGAAGCGCCCTGAGAACGAGGGCAAGAACATAGTCGTCCTCCTGCCCGATACCGGCGACCGCTACCTCTCCACACCGCTGTTCGCGGACTGATCTGAATGAGAATACTTGTTGCAATGAGCGGCGGCGTTGATTCCAGCGTCGCCGCCCTGCTCCTGAAAAGCGCCGGGAACGAGTGCATCGGCTGCACGATGAAGCTGTACTCGAACGAGGACGCGGGCATATCCAAGGGGCACACCTGCTGTTCACTCGACGACGTCGAGGACGCGCGCAGTGTGGCATACCGGCTCGGTATGCCGTATTACGTCTTTAATTTTTCGGACGATTTCCGGGAAAAGGTGATCGACCGCTTCGCCGCGCAGTACTGCATGGGCATGACCCCGAACCCCTGCATCGACTGCAACCGCTGCATGAAGTTCGCAAAGCTCTTTGACCGCGCGGATATCCTCCGGTGCAGCCATATTGCGACAGGGCATTACGCCCGCATCGAGCGTCGCGGCGAGAAATACCTGCTGAAAAAGGCGCTCGACCCGGCGAAGGATCAGAGCTATGTGCTGTACGCGATGACGCAGGCACAGCTCGCGCGGACGCTGTTCCCGCTGGGCGAGCTGAGCAAGAGCGAGACGCGCCAGCTTGCGGAGCGCGGCGGATTTATCAACGCGCAGAAGCCCGACAGTCAGGACATCTGCTTCGCTCCGGACGGCGACTACGCGAAAATAATCGAGCTGCATACCGGGCGGAAGTCCGAACCCGGCGACTTTGTGGACGCGGCGGGGCACATCCTCGGCCGCCACGCCGGAGTGATACGCTATACGATAGGCCAGCATCGCGGGCTTGGGCTGTCGCTGCCGGAAAAGCGCTTCGTCACGGCGATAGACCCGGTGAAAAATACCGTCACCCTCGGCGCGGAGCCGGAGCTGTACCGGCGCGATGCGCGGGCGGCGGAGTTTAACTGGATATCCGGCGAGACGCCGGACGCGCCGGTGCGCTGCCGGGTGAAGATACGCTACCGCCAGACGGAGCAGTGGGCGTGGGTCACGCCGCGCGGCGACTCCGAGGCGGAGATATTGTTTGACGAGCCGCAGCGCGCGATAACGCCCGGTCAGGCGGCGGTGCTGTACGACGGGGACACCGTCCTCGGCGGCGGAGTTATTCAAGTTAGGAGCTGAAGCTATGATATCAACACGCGGCAGATACTCACTGCGCATTATGCTCGACCTTGCGGAGCGGCCTCAGGGCGGCTATACGCCGATGAAGGAGGTAGCCGCGCGGCAGGAGATATCGCTGAAATATATAGAGAAGATAGTGCCGCTGCTGACGAAGGCCGGGTTTATCGAGGGCGTCCACGGCAAGGGCGGCGGATACCGGCTGTGCCGCGCGCCGGAGAATATCACGGTCGGCGAGGTACTGCGCGTGACGGAAGGCGAGCTTGCGCCGGTGTCGTGCCTCGAATGCGGCGCGAAGCCGTGCAGCCGCGCCGCGTACTGCAAAACGCTGCCGATGTGGAAGGAATATTACCGGCTCACAAACGAGTATTTTGACCATATAAGCCTTGCGGACCTGCTCGGAAACGAAGCGCCGGGGGACTATGTGATCTGACCGGGCGCGTAAGCCTTGAATTTACAATATTTTTTCAAAATTTTTATTGACAAATCACTATGCGCATAGTAATATTTCGCCCGTGGACAACGGCGTCCATCGGAAGGGCTTGTCCTTCTCCGATGGACGTTTTTGATTTTGCCTGTATTCTGTACGAACGGAGGAACACGGCATGACCGACAGCTATGAAAGCCCCCTTTGCAGCCGCTACGCGGGGAAAAAAATGCAGCAGATATTCTCTGCCGACAATAAATTTTCAACGTGGCGCAGACTGTGGCTCGCGCTCGCGGAGAGCGAGCAGGAGCTGGGGCTGAACATCACCGACGAACAGCTTGACGAGATGCGCGCACACCTGACCGACATCGACTATGAGCTTGCGGCGAAGAAGGAGCACGAGCTGCGCCACGACGTTATGGCGCATATCCACACCTTCGGCGCGGCCTGCCCTAAGGCGATGCCGATAATCCATCTAGGTGCAACGAGTTGCTATGTCGGCGACAACACGGATATCATTCTCCAGCGGCAGGCCTTTGCGGAGATACGCGCGGGGCTTCTGCGCGCGATCGCCGCTCTCGCGGATTTCGCGGAGAAGTACAAGGCGCTGCCGACGCTGGCCTATACGCATTTTCAGGCTGCCCAGCCGACGACGCTCGGCAAGCGCGCGGCGCTGTGGATGCAGGATCTGATGCTCGACCTTGAGCAGTTGGACTTCGCGGCAGGGAACCTCAGGCTCCTCGGCTGCCGCGGTACCACCGGCACTGCGGCGAGCTTCCTCGCGCTGTTCGACGGCGACGGGGAGAAGGTCAAAAAGCTCGAAGCACTCATCGCGGAGAAGATGGGCTTTTCCGCCGTCTATGCCGTCAGCGGCCAGACCTACACGCGCAAGGTGGATTTCTTCACATTGTCGGTGCTTTCGGGTATCGCGCAGAGTGCAATGAAGTTTACAAACGACGTCCGCCTGATGGCGCATATGAAGGAGCTGGACGAGCCGTTCGAGTCGAAGCAGGTCGGCTCCTCCGCCATGGCCTACAAGCGCAACCCCATGCGCTGCGAGCGTATTTCGGCGCTGGCGCGCTATGTGATAGCCGACGCGCAGAACCCTGCCATGACCGCAGGCGCGCAGTGGCTGGAGCGCACACTGGACGATTCCGCAAACCGCCGCATAAGCATTCCGGAAGCGTTCCTCGCCGTGGACGGCATACTCACGCTGTATGCCAACATCGTCGGCGGCCTTACCGTCTACCCGAAGGTGATAGAGAAGCACCTGAACGCGGAGCTGCCGTTTATGGCGACGGAGAATATTCTCATGTACTGCGTCAGAAAGGGCGGCGACCGGCAGGAGCTGCATGAGGCGATACGGAAGCACTCCGTCGCGGCGGGGCTCGCCGTGAAGCAGGAGGGGGCGGATAACGATCTGCTTGAGCGCATCGCCGCCGATCCCGTGTTCAAGCTGACGCGGGAAGAAATTCAGGGCATAATATCCGAGGGACATTTCACCGGCATGGCCGAGGAGCAGACCGAGGAATATTTAAAGGCCGTCCGCGCCGTGCTCGACGCGAACCGCGATGTCATCGCCGCGGAGCCTGCGGCGGAGATAAATATATAAAAATCAGGAGGAAGCAAAAATGTTAACAGCCGTTGTAGGTATCAACTGGGGCGACGAGGGCAAGGGCCGCATGGTCGATCTGCTCAGCGCCGATTATGATATAGTCTGCCGCTATCAGGGCGGCAACAACGCGGGACACACCGTCATAAACGACCACGGTAAAATTGTCCTGAACCTGCTCCCCTCCGGCATTTCCCGCGAGGGCACAGTGAACGTCATGGGCAACGGCATGGTCATCGACCTTGAGCACCTCGTCCACGAGATCCAGTCCCTGCGCGAGAAGGGCATCCATATCGGCCCCGACAACCTGAAGATCAGCGACAAAGCGGTCATCTGCCTACCTTGGCACAAGATGCAGGACATCATGGAGGAGGATCGCCTCAAGGATAAGAAGTTCGGCTCCACCCGCCGCGGCATCGGCCCCGTCTATGCGGATAAGTATATGAAGAAGGCGGTCAGAATGGGCGACCTGTTCGCGCCCGATAAGCTGCCGGAGAAGGTCGCCGACCTCACCGAGTGGAAAAACCTCACCGTCCGCGGCTACGGCCACGAGCCGGTCAAGGCCGAAGATATCCTCGCATGGCTGCATGAGTTCGGCGATCCGATCAAGCCCTATATCACCGACGTTTCCGACTATCTCTATGATGCGGCTGCGGCAGGGGAGAACATCATGTTCGAGGCTCAGCTCGGCGCGCTGCGCGACATCGAGTTCGGCATCTACCCCTACACCTCTTCGTCCTGCACTCTGGCGGGATATGCCCCGATCGGCGCCGGTATCCCCGGCCTGAAGCTTGATAAGACCATCGGCATTATGAAAGCGTACTCCTCCTGCGTCGGCGAAGGCCCGTTCACGGTCGAAATGTTCGGCGACGAGGCAGAGGCGCTGCGCCGCGCAGGCGGCGAATACGGCGCGGCGACCGGCAGACCCAGAAGAGTCGGCGCGTTCGACGTCCCCGCCTCCCGCTACGGCGTGCGTATGCACGGCGCGGACTGCGTCGCCCTGACGAAGCTGGACGTGCTGTCCTACATGGAGAAGATCCCCGTCTGCGTCGCGTATGACATTAACGGCGAGATCACCGAGAAGTTCCCCGTCGGCGAGCGTCTGAACGCCGCGAAGCCCGTGTTCGAGTACATGGACGGCTTCGGCGATATCTCCGGCTGCCGCAAGCCTGAGGATCTGCCCAAGGCCGCGATGGATTATATCCGCTATCTCGAAGCCGCCGTCGGCTGCAAGATAAAGTATGTCTCCGTCGGCGCGGGCAGAGACGAATACGTCGAGCTGTAAATTATAAGATAACACCTTGAGAGCGAATTTCGCTCTCAAGGTGTTTTGATATTCGGATATAAAAAACCCGCATCGCTTTTGCGATGCGGGTTCTGTTTTGCAGTAAGATAAGTAAAAATTACTTGATCTCGACGGTTGCGCCGACGGCCTCGAGCTGAGCCTTGAGAGCCTCTGCATCTTCCTTGGAAACGCCTTCCTTGATCTTGGCGGGAACGCCTTCGACCATTGCCTTTGCCTCTGCGAGGCCGAGGCCGGTGATGCCGCGGACTTCCTTGATGACCTTGATCTTCTCTGCGCCGAAAGCGGTCATAACGACGTCGAACTCGGTCTTCTCTTCGACTGCTGCTGCGGCGGCGCCTGCTACGGGAGCGGCGACTGCTGCTGCGGAGACACCGAAGGTGTCCTCAAGTGCGTGGACGAGCTCGCTGAGCTCAAGAACGGAGAGACCCTTGATCTCTTCGATCATAGCAGTGATTTTTTCACTCATTGTAATTTCCTCCATTAAAATCTTTGTGTGCTGCGGAATTATTCAGCAGCTTCGGCAGCGGGAGCTTCGACAGAGCCGCCCTTCTGCTCAAGAATCTGACCGAGGCAAACGGCCAGGCCGGTGATAGGCGCGATCATGGTGCCCAGAACCTTCGCATACAGAGCGTCCTTGGAAGGCAGCTCTGCCATCTCTGCGATTTCAGCATCGCTGAGGACCTTGCCCTCCATGAAGGCGGCCTTGATGTTGAAACGCTCGCCCAGCTTCTTGCTGTAATCGTTGAGGATGCGGAAGGGAGCGATGGGATCATTCTCCGCGGTTGCCAGAGAGGTGGTGCCGTTGAGGACGTGATCGAGCTCGTTCATCCCCAGCTTGTCCAGAGCCTTTCTGGTAAGGGTGTTCTTGACGACGGTGTAGTCAACAGCTTCCTTGCGCAGCTCGGTACGCAGTGCGGTATCCTCAGAAACGGTGATTCCCTTGTAATCAACGAGGACGCCGGCGCTGGCGTTCTTGACACGCTCGGCGAGTGCTTCCACTATCGCCTGCTTTTCGCTAAGAACCTTTGCGTTTGGCATGTGTGTTTTTCACCTCCACACGAATGATGGTCACGCTCATAAAGAAAACCCTTGCATCCTAAGACGCAAAGGCACATAACAATCACATAAAATTGTTGATGTCCTCGGCAGGATTTACGGCCAAGGCCACCTGCTGTCTCCGGAGCGCCTCAATATAATACTATACGGAATCGGCGCTGTCAAGCTTTTTTTGCTGATTTCCCGCCGTTTTCTGACGGGGTATCAAATGCGCTGCCGCGGGAAATACTAACTCCGCGTCCATAAACAGGACAGATAGGAGACAGTATGCAGGGAAAAGTCGAAATTTGCGGAGTAAACACCGCGCGGCTGCCGGTGCTGAAGGGCGCCGAGACCCGCGCCCTGCTGGAAAAGGCTCACGCCGGGGACAGATCCGCGCGCGAGGAGCTTATTTCCGGCAACCTCCGGCTGGTATTGTCGGTGGTGCAGAAGTTCGCCGGACGCGGCGAGAGCATGGACGACCTGTTTCAGGTCGGGTGCATCGGGCTTATCAAGGCGATCGACTGCTTTGACCTGAACCAGAACGTCCAGTTTTCAACCTACGGCGTGCCGATGATCGCAGGCGAGCTGCGCCGCTTCCTGCGCGATCACAGCGCCATCCGCGTGTCGCGCTCAATGCGCGATACGGCGTACCGGGTCTTGCAGGTCAAGGAAAAGCTGATCGCCGAAAACGGGCGGGAGCCGGACGTCGAGACGATAGCCAAGGCGCTCGGCATCAAACGCGAGGAGGTCGTGTTTGCGATGGACGCGATATGCGACCCGGTGTCGCTCTATGAGCCGGTGTTCAGCGACGTCGGGGAGAGCACCTGCGTCATGGATCAGATCGGCGACACGCGCAACACGGACGAGCACTGGCTGGAGCAGATCGCGCTGCAGGAGGCGATGCGCCGCCTGAGCGAGCGCGAGAAGCGCATCCTTGCGCTGCGGTTTTACGACGGGCGAACGCAGATGGAGGTTGCAAAAGAGGTCGGAATATCGCAGGCGCAGGTTTCGCGGCTCGAAAAAAACGCGATAAACCAGATCAAGAAGAATATCACGGCATAATTATAATGTGTAGAAAAATCACCGCGGGAATTTTCCGCGGTGATTTTTTATCGCACGTCGAATACGGTCACGGTGTCGGATTCGAACACGGCGGGGTAGTTTTCCGCGAGGTAGCCGTAGAGGTTACCGTCGAGCATCCGTTCCGCAGAGCCGAAATACACGTACCCGATGTTATATTCCCCGCGCAGGCACTCGAACGCTTCGGCGTCGGTCAGCATCGTCTGCGCGTCGCGCTGTGCGCCGGTGTAGTCCAGCCCGTGATAGTACAGATACGACGGGCTGCCGCAGACGATATTGCGCCCGGTCAGCGCGGCGACGGTGTTGTTGTGGTTGTCGTCGGTCAGGAACACGGCGTCCGGTTCGGTGTTAGCCATGATATACTCCGCCGCCGACACGTCGTCCGCGCTGAACAGCCGGTAGGCGTGGTTCGGCAGCCCGGACACGACCTCGCGCCCAAGCGTGAACACCGCGGCATTGCAGCCGATGGCCACGACCAGCGCGAGGAATGCCGCGCGGAGCGGCTTTGATTTCAGCTTTTCGGCGAGCAGCATTATGAAGTCCGCAGTCAGGAAGCAAGCGAACAAATAGGCGACGTAGAAGAGCTTGTTGTTGTCGTACGGATTTGGCTGGAACAGCACGATCTCGCCGAGAACGAATATCAGCGCCGCTCCGGAGAACACGGGACGCTGCTCGCGCGGGCAGAAAATCAGCGCGAACGGAACTGCCGCAAATACGAGACCGACGTTTTTCAGCCAGAACCAGAGCCAGTTTTCTTGCCCCTGATTCACCCAGTCCAGCCCGATGCGCAGAAAATGCGAGTTGCCCTCAACGGAGCGCAGCGTCCACAGCATGAGCTGCGGCGCGGCGAGCAGCACCGCGGGCAGACCGAAGAGCAGCCAGCGGCGGAACCACGCCATGCACAGCCCGTCGCGGCGAAGCAAATAGAGCAGCCAGCAGAGCGCTATAAGCCCCAGCGCAAAATAGGAGTGAGTGTGTATCATCGGCAGCAGCCCGCCGAAGATGCCGGCCGGCAGCCATGCGCGCTCGTCGCCGCGGAACACTGCGCGGTACAGCAGGTACAGTATCGCAAACAGCGCTGCCCAGCCGAACAGTGTCGCGCGCTGCGGCAGCAGCATGTCCGCGATGACGTTCACCCAGCGGATGCCGCGGTCAGTGAGGTTCGTCGGCGTGGTGTAAAAGCCGGTGAAAAGCTCGGTCAGGCTGTAATCGCCCATGAAATATATCATGCCGAGGCCGCCGTTGAGGAAGAACAGGATAAACGCCAGCACCGCTGCGCCGCGTCTGCGGACTATCTCGCGGCCAAGGAACCAGACTCCGCAGAAAACCTGCGCCAGTGCAAAGACCATCGGCACGATATACGCTGCGCGCAGCGGCAGACCGAGCAGATACAGGCTCGCCGACACGCTGTCGCACAGGAAGGGATAACACAGGCGTGAGCCGGGCAGGATGCTGTATTCAAACGGGAAGCTTCCCTGTTTGGCCATCGACGTGATGAAGCCGAGGTGCATACACATATCGCCGTAGCTGCACTGGCCGCTGTAAAGCCCACCGCCGTACGAACTGAGGGTGTGAGTGCAGAGAAGGTACACGCACAGCGCGAGAAACGGCGGCAGCAGGAACATGAGCGGCCTGTCGCCGCGCGGCTCGTCCGCATCCGGGGAGAACGGCGTTTTCCTGCGCAGCCGGAGAGCGAGCGCCGCGATCATAAGCCCGCAGCCAAGCCCTGCAAGGTGCGCGCCGCGTGTGAAGCCCACGAGAAACGCAAACGGGATCGGCGCCCACATTGACAGCACAGTTCCCGCCGCGCTGCCGAGCCACAGCCGAACCGCGAGCCGCTTCTCCGCAAAATATTTATACGCCAGCAGTACGCCCAGTGCCTGCCAGAACAAAAACCACAAGATTCCGAGCATCTGATCCTCCGATTTCCGAGAGTTGGATATATTCAGATTATAAAACAAAGCTCCCGCAAGTTCAATACTTGCGGGAGATAGACGCGTTTGCAAAAAGAAAAGACACACTTTCGTGTGTCTTTTCTGGAGCTGCTACCCAGATTCGAACTGGGGACCTCATCCTTACCAAGGATGCGCTCTACCTACTGAGCTATAGCAGCAAAGTATATGCCCCTTAAAAAGGGGCATATGTTGTGGCGACCGAGAAGGGACTTGAACCCTCGACCTCCGGCGTGACAGGCCGGCGTTCTAACCAGCTGAACTACTCGGCCACAGCTCCGTTAATATAACAAATATAGCGGAGTTTGTCAATAGTTTTTTCAAAAAATTTTGCGTCTGATATCACAGCGCCGCATAAATTTCCGCGCCGCGGCTCATAAGCCAGCGGTAGAGCAGAATGTCCGCCGCCGCTATCGCCGCCGCGAAGCCCCACGCGCAGATGTTATAGTCCACATCGCACACGGCGCACAGGATTATCGGCGGGATCAGCGCCGCCCAGCTTATCAGCATCGTGAACAGCAGTCCCACGCCCGTTTTGACCGCCTGAGCTTCGTTGCTCCAATCCAGACTCGGATGGCGCAGATTCTCGACAAGGCCGAGTATGCCTGTGAACACGCCGAACAGCAGCGGGATGATTATCAGTGCTGCCGCGTCCGCCGCGCCGGGGCGCGCGACGAATATCGCCGCAAGCGAGGCGATGAGCGCGGGGATCAGGCAGATATACAGGTGAAGCCGGAGCTTTGCGCGGAGCACCTGCTGCACCGTGACCGGCAGAGACTGCGCTATCCACAGGCTGCGCCCCTCAAGATTTACCGACGGGGCGCTGACAAAATTCATGCTGCCCAGCAGACATATAGCGGCCAGCAGCAGCGGGCACAGCAGCGCGCTCATGCCGGGCATCGAGAACAGCGCCGTTATGTCCGCGCGCTTTATCACAAGCGCCGCTGCGGCGATTATCATCATAATAGCGCCGAGTCCGGCGTTGACCATGTACGCGGAGCTGGAGAAGAATCGAGCAAATTCGCGGCCGAGCAGCGCGGCGTCCGGAGTCTTGGCCGCTTCGCGCTTTTCGACGTACTTGTTCCTGACCCCGCCGCGCTTCATCGTGGCGGTGCGGATGAAATTGCGCTCAAGCAGCAGATACGCTGCCGCGCTCACCGCGACGAACACCGCGCACGCCACCGCGAGCAGATCGCCGCGTCCGAGCGCGATAGCCGCGCCCACGGCGTACAGCGGAGACGAGCTGCCGACGGAATCGGCAATGGCCTGTGCCTGAGACTGCGCGTCGCTCAGAAGTCCGGTGTTGAGCTTCATCATCAGCCAGCTGTATCCGAGGATCAGCGCGACGCACAGCAGCGTACCGATAACGCCCTTGCCCTTGCCGATACGCGCCGTAATGACGCTGAACAGCCAGCCGAACAGCGCGGACACCGCCAGCGCGGAAAACGGCAGCAGCGCGAATATCAGCGCGAAGGCCAGAACCTCATAGCCGCCGACCGCGCCCAGCGAGCAGCGGACGATGATGACCGGGATCACGACCGGCAGGCTGAACATCAGGTTTATGACGAGCAGCATCACGAGCCGGCTTATCAGAATATCGCCGGGCTTCACGGGCAGGCTGAGCAGCAGCTCGTTGTCGCGCGCCTCAAAAAGCTGCGCCTTGGCGAAAAACACGCTGCCGATGAACATCAGTCCGAAGTCCATCATCACGGCCAGCGCGTAGACGAGCCAGTCAAGCCCGACCGAGTGGAACGGCGCGGCCAGCACGTCGAACACATGCCATATGCCGAAGCCCGCCGCGCCGAAGGCGTAGACCATCAGAAACGCGAAGCCGATCATCGAGCCTTTGGTCTGCTTGCCCTTCTTCGCCGTCGCGCCGGTGAACCATTTGCCCAAGGCCGTCATGCGCACACGAAGCAGAGCTTTAAGCATTGCCGTCACCCTCCAGTTCAAGGAACACGTCCTCAAGCGAGGAGTCACCCTTGACCTCTTCCATACTGCCGCTGGCGATGAGCCGGCCGGACTTGATTATGGCCACCTTGTCGCACAGCTTCTCCGCGACCTCCAGCACATGCGTCGAGAAGAATATTGCGCCGCCCGCATCGCAGTGCTCGCGCATCATCTGCTTCAGCTCGTGCGCGGCCTTCGGGTCGAGACCGACGAAGGGTTCGTCCATGATGATGAGCTTCGGCGTGTGGAGCCACGCGGAGATTATCGCAAGCTTCTGCTTCATGCCGTGGGAGTAGGCCGATATCGGCTGCGCGAGGTCGTCGGTCAGGCCGAAGATGCCTGCGTATTTCCTGATGCGCTCCATGCGGGCGTCCGCCGGAACGCAGAAGATGTCGGCGATGAAGTTCAGATACTTTATGCCGCTCATGAATTCGTACAGGTCGGGGTTATCCGGTATGTACGCCATGCGGCGCTTGCATTCAAGCGCGTCGGTCTTGACCGACAGACCGTCCACGTATATCTCACCGGCGTCAAACTGCAGGATGCCTGCGCATGACTTTATCGTCGTGGTCTTGCCCGCGCCGTTGTGGCCGATGAAGCCGTATATCTCGCCCGGCGCGATATGCAGCGTCAGGTCGTCCACGGCTTTTTTGTCGCCGTAGGTTTTCGTCAGATGTTCGATTTTAAGCATATTTCTCCCCCTGCTTATCAAATCACTTTATGTCCAGCTCGATCGGCTCGTCGAGCGTTTCGGACACATATTTTCCGTTTTTCTTCCGCTGCCGTACGCACTCGGTCAGCAGATATTCTATCTGGCCGTTGACCGAGCGGAAATCGTCCTCCGCCCATGCTGCTATCGCGTCATAGAGCTTCGCGGACAGGCGCAGCGGAACCTGCTTCTTCTCTGCCATTCTATTAGTACAGGCTGCCGGAATTGACTATCGGCTGTGCGTCGCGGTTGCCGCAGAGCACGACCAGCAGGTTCGACACCATCGCCGCCTTGCGCTCCTCGTCAAGCTGCACCGAGCCGCTCTCCTCAAGGCGCTCCAGCGCCATCTCGACCATGCCGACCGCGCCGTCGACTATCATCTTGCGCGCGTCGATTATCGCGGAAGCCTGCTGCCGCTGGAGCATGACCGCGGCGATTTCAGGCGCGTAGGCGAGGTAGGTGATGCGCGCCTCGATTATCTCGATGCCCGCGTCGGAGACCTTCTTCTGTATCTCGTCGCGGATGCGGGAGGCGACCGTCTCGCTCGAACCGCGCAGGCTGCCCTCGTCGGCGAGCCCGTCGCCGGTGGTGTCCACGCCGGGCGCTACGTCGTAGGGGTAGATGCGGACGATGTTCCTCACCGCGCTGTCGCACTGGAGAGACAGGTACTCCTTGTAGTTGTCGACGTTGAAAACGGCCTTTGCGGTGTCCACAACGCGCCACATGACCGCGATGCCGATCTCGATGGGGTTGCCGAGGCAGTCGTTTATCTTCTGTCGGGAGTTGTTCAGGGTCATTACCTTGAGGGATATCTTTTTGCTTGCGGGCTGGGCAGCGGCGGCCGAAACATCGGGCGCGGAGAGATTCAGCGACAGCCCCTTGCCTGCGATGCCGCCGTCAACATCGCCGCTCTGATTGAGCTTGGTCTTGGCTGCGGGGTTCACGCCGACGCAGAAGGGGTTGACGAAGTAGAAGCCCTCGCCTTTCAGCGTGCCGACGTAGTTGCCGAACAGAGTCAGGACCAGCGCTTCCTGCGGCTTGAGTATCTTCAGGCCGATGATCGGCACCCAGCCAATGCACACCCAGACACAGCCGATGACGAACAGCGCTATGTAGTTGTGCTTTGCCACGCTGTTCACTGCGCCGATGCCGAACGGCGTCGATACGTAATCGACGGCGTTGGCCATGCCGATGCCGCCGACGATCATCGCGGCGATGCCCGCGGCGTAGAGTGCGATGATTATTATCAGGGCGCGCATACCGTGCTTTTTATTTTCAAGTATCTTTTCGGGCATTTTCTTTTTCCTCCATCTTTTTGATATCAATATGATATCACCACGTTATTTTAATGTCAAGTGTTTCCGTAAAAATTTTCCGCGGAATAAAAAATCCACCGCACGGGACGTGCAGTGGATAAATATTATAATGAATGATTTTATGCAGTTATACGACCTGAAAAATGTAGAACTTGAGGTAGTCCGTCTCCGGAACGTTCCAGAGTATGGGGTGGTCGGGCGCTTGCTGGCGGGCTTCGATCTGCCGCAGCTCCACACCGGCGTCCGCCGCGGCGGACTTCAGCATCTTCACAAACAGCTCCGAGGGCATGAAGTGGCTGCATGAGGCCGTGGCAAAGTAGCCCCCGCGCGGCAGAAGCTTCAGCGCGCGAAGATTTATTTCCTTGTAGCCGCGCTCCGCTCCCGCAACGGTCTTGCGGGATTTTGTGAAGGCCGGAGGGTCGAGAATGATGAAGTCGAACGGAGCCTTGCCCTGCTTACTCAGCTCCGGCAGCAGGTCGAACACGTCCGCGACCAGAAAGTCCATCTTGCCGTCAAGCCCGTTGCGCTGCGCGTTGGCCTTGGCCATATCTATTGCCGAGGCGGAGATGTCCACCGCCGTGACGTGCTCCGCGCCGCCGAGCGCGGCGTTGAGCGCGAACGACCCGGTGTGCGTGAAGCAGTCGAGCACACGGCGGCCCTTTGCCAGCCGTGCCACTGCGAGACGGTTGTACTTCTGGTCGAGGAAGAAGCCGGTTTTCTGCCCGTTTTCAACATCGACCTTATAAAATATGCCGTTTTCGCAGATTTCTGTCACCGGCGATTCCGGGTGCGTCTCGCCGGGGAGCGGATACCAGCCCTTGTACTGCTCCAGCCCCTCAAGCTCGCGTATTGCGACGTCGTTCCGCTCGAATATGCCGCAGATATCCTGCCCGTCCTCGCGCAGAACCTCGGCGAGCAGCGGGAAAAGAGTGTCCTTTATGCGCTCCATGCCGACGGACAGCGTCTGCACGACCAGAAGCTCCGAAAATCTGTCCACCGTCAGGCCGGGGAAGCCGTCCGCTTCGCCGAATATCACGCGGCAGCAGCCGGTGTCACCGCCCATGACGACCTTGCGGTAGTCCCACGCGTATTTTATGCGGCGCTTCCAGAATGCCGCGTCGAAGCGGTCGTTCGCGTTGCGGGAGATGAGACGGACGCGGATCTTACTTTTGCGGCTGAGAAAGCCGGTGCCGAGATATTTGTCCTTCTCGCTCACTGCGTCCACAAGCGCGCCGTTTTCGGCGTCCTCGCCGCCGGAGACGACCTCCGCCTCGTATATCCATGGATGTCCCTGCTCGACCCAGCGCGTGCCCTTCGGGCTTATGACCAGACGCGGAAATTCCCGCTGTGATTTCATATCAGTTCCTGCCTTTTAAAATGTAGTGCTGCTATTTTACCACGTAATGCCGCCTAGCGCAACGTGTCAGGTATGTAATGGACGGCGGAATTCAAAAAGCGACAGCGCCTTTGCCGGCTGCTGTCGCTTTTGTCAGCTCTCCATCTGCT
>CAVCWF010000059.1:0-4807 GCA_963605945.1 Lachnospiraceae bacterium | reverse complement strand
CACCGGCGGGAGACACCTCACGCGAGAGCGCATTGTCTCTCTGGTCGAGACGCGCAACGCTATCGAGGGAGGCGCGCTCATCCGCCTTGCGAAGGAGCATACGCCAGATGATATAGCGAAGCTCCGCGAGTATATCGCAACATTCCGGACAATGCGCGTCAAGGATCTGACCGCGGCGGAGCTTGGCCGCATGACCAAGGGCTTCCATTATCTCATCTGCCGCCTGAGCGGGAACGAGGTGTTCATCCTGCTGATGAATTCGTTTACCGAGATATCGCAGGATCTCTGGACTTACTGCGCCGGGTACTGGGGCATAGACGAGCTGATAGAGCAGAGCGAGCATATCACGGAGCTTGTCGAGCAGGGGAGAGGTCTTGAGGCACAGGTGTATATAACTGAAAAGTTTGACCAATACGTGAGAGAGTGCGGCATAAACGGCGCGGAATAAAAATAAGCTCCCGATTTTTCGGGAGCTTAAAGTTTTGTATGGGTTACAGATTGTGGACTCTCAGGGCGCGGATCGCATTGAGAACGGCGATTATCATAACGCCGACGTCCGCGAATATCGCGGCCCACATGTTGGCAAGACCGAGCGCGACGAGCAGCAGGCAGCCGAACTTGACGACCAGCGCAAAGCCGATGTTCTCGTATACGATGCGGATGCACTTACGGGAAATCTTGATCGCCTTTGCGATCTGGAGCGGGTCATCGTCCATGAGTACGACGTCGGCGGCCTCAATGGCGGCGTCGGAGCCCATAGCGCCCATCGCAATGCCGATGTCCGCGCGGCTGAGAACGGGAGCGTCGTTAATGCCGTCGCCGACGAAGGCGAGCTTCGCGTTTCCGCTGTTGGCCGCGAGCAGCCCTTCGACTTTTTCGACCTTGTCGGCAGGGAGCAGCTCGCTGTACACTTCGTCAACGCCGAGGTCGGCCGCGACGGAGTCGGCGACCTTCTTCGTGTCACCGGTGAGCATAACGGTTTTCTCAACGCCCGCGCGCTTCAGGTTCGCAATGGCCTGCTTGGAGTGCGGCTTGACGATATCGGAAATGACGATGTGTCCGGCGTATTTGCCGTCAAGCGCCATGTGGATTATGGTGCCGGTGCTGTGGCAGCTCTGGTAGGGGATGTTCAGCTGCTCCATGAGCTTGTCATTGCCGGCGGCGACCTGAACGCCGTCAACCTTGGCGATAACGCCGTGGCCGCTGATCTCTTCAATGTCCGTGACGCGGCTGCGGTCGATCTCCTTGCCGTAGGCGCGCTGGAGACTCTTGCTGATAGGATGGGAGGAGGCACATTCGGCGAGCGCCGCGTACTCAAGCAGCTTTTCCTGCTCGATAGGTGTGTGGTGTACTGCGCTGACCTCGAACACGCCCTGAGTCAGGGTGCCGGTTTTGTCGAACACAACGGTTTTAACCTGAGAAAGAGTCTCAAGATAGTTGGAGCCTTTGACGAGGATGCCCTCCTTGCTCGCCCCGCCGATACCGGCGAAGAAGCTGAGCGGGATGCTGATGACGAGCGCGCAGGGGCAGCTGACGACAAGGAAGGACAGCGCGCGATATATCCACTGTTCCCACTGCGCGTCAAGCCCTGTGATGAGACGGACTATCGGCGGCAGCACCGCGAGGGCGAGCGCGCTGTAACAAACAGCGGGGGTATATACGCGGGCAAACTTCGAGATAAAGGCCTCGGAGCGGGACTTGCGGGAACTGGAGTTTTCGACAAGCTCAAGGATCTTGGAGACGGTGGACTCGCCGAACTCCTTGGTAGTCCTGACCTTCAGGACACCGGTCATGTTTATGCAGCCGCTTATGATATCGTCGCCGGGCTTGGCATCGCGCGGGAGGCTTTCGCCGGTCAGCGCGCTGGTGTTGAGCGAGGAGCTGCCTTCGACGATGACGCCGTCGATAGGAACCTTTTCACCGGGCTGCACAACGATAATGCTGCCGACGGTGACCTCGTCGGGGTCAACCTTTTCAAGCTTGCCGCCGCGCTCAATGTTGGCGTAGTCGGGGCGGATATCCATAAGCGCGCTGATGTTCCTGCGGCTCTTGCCGACAGCATAGCTCTGGAACAGCTCGCCTATCTGATAAAACAGCATAACGGCGATGGCCTCGTTGTAGTCGCCGCTGCGTTCGTATATCGCCAGTGCGAACGCGCCGACCGTTGCAACGGCCATCAGGAAGTTCTCGTCGAATACGCGGCGGTTAAGTATGCCTTTTCCGGCCTTGCGGAGTATATCGTAGCCGATGATGATGTATACGACCAGATACAGCGCCAGACGAAGCAGGCCGGTGACGGGGATGAAGCGCAGCGCGATGAGCATTACGGCCGCGATAATGATGCGTGTCAGCATCTTTTTCTGCTTCTTGGACATTACGGAGCATCTCCTTTATAATTAAACGTTCATTTAATCGTTGGGCCGGTCAATGCGCCCACCCGCAGGAGCGGATGGGCGCTTCCGGTAAAATCAAAGCTCGATTTCGCAGTCAGGCTCGACCTTCTTGCAGGCCTTGAGCACTTCCTTCATAACGGCTTTTGCGTCCTGACCTTCTTCAAACTCTACGATCATCTTCTGGGTCATAAAGTTTACGACCGCGGAGGCGACGCCGGGGGTCTTCTTGGTGGCTTCCTCCATAAGATTTGCGCAGTTGGCGCAGTCCACTTCAATACTGTAAGTCTTTTTCATTGAGAATGTTCTCCTTTCTGCGTAGCGTGCAAATCATTTTATGATTAAGCACTTGTTTAATCATCATGGCCGTAGTATAATATGCGAGAAAAGGAAAGTCAATCCCTTCGGTGAACTCATGTCCAAAGGGGCAAAAAGCGTTTCCGAACGGGCGAAAACGGAGGAGTAAGCATGGCGAAAAGGGAGCTACCGCATCATCACGGCGAAGAAAAAATGAACACGGCGGAGATACGCGAGGTGCTTGAGCGCGTGGATAATTTCCAGACCATAGCGGATGTGTTCCGCCAGCTGGGCGATACGACGCGTGTGCGGATATTCTGGCTGCTGTGCCACTGCGACGAGTGCGTTGTGAACATCGCGGCGATGCTGGATATGTCAAGCCCCGCCGTGTCGCATCACCTGCGCACCCTGCGCGACAGCGGCCTGATAGTCAGCCGCCGCGAGGGCAAGGAAGTGTATTATCACGCGGCGGACAGCGCGCAGAGCCGCCTGCTGCACGAGATGATAGAGCAGGTCATGGACATCGCGTGCCCTGAATGGCGCGAGGAGGCGGAATAATGCGCGCGGCGGAAGTTTTTCCGGGCGTGCGGCTGCATTTTCTCTCGCTGCCCGATGACGCATCGCCGAGGTATGCCGCGGGCGAGCTTGCGGTGCTGTATTGCCGCGCGGAGCGCGTCGGCTGGAAAACGGCGGCGGGCAGCAGCGTGAACCTTGGGCCGGGCGATTTTTGCGTCTGCCCCGGAGAGCTGTTGGCCGATGCGGAGTTCTATTTACCGAACGACCGCTGTGAACTGCTGTGCATAGAACTGGAGGACGGCGCGGAGCCGGAGCTGATCGCGGATTCCGGCGTAACGCCGAAGCGGCTTAAAGACAGGCTCTGCGGCGCGGGCTGCTTTCCGCATACGGGCAACGAGCAGACCGAGAGCATTTTCTCCGCGTTTTATGACCAGCCTGAGGAGCTGAGAAACGCTTATCTCAGGGTCAAAACTCTGGAGCTGCTGCTGTATCTGGCGAAGCTTGAACCATCAGGGCGGAACCAGATGACGCAGTATCAGGCGGAGCAGGTGCGCGTTATCCGCGAGATACACGATCTGCTCGCGTCGAATATGGAGCGCCGCTTCACGATCGAGGAGCTGTCGCACAAGTATCTGATGAACCCGACGACGCTCAAGGCTGTGTTCAAGTATGTCTATGGCGAATCCATCGCGGCGCACATGAAGGAGCACCGGATGGAGAAAGCTGCGGCGCTGCTGCGCGAGTCAGACATGAGCATCGCGGAGATCGGGCGGCTCGTAGGCTATGAGAGCCAGAGCAAGTTCACAGCCGCTTTCAAGGAATCCTACGGCTGTCTGCCGAAGGAATATAGAAAGAAAGCATGAAAAATCCCTCGCCAAGCGGCGAGGGATTTTTGCGCTTAATTTTATTTCTCAGTCCATTTCCAGTTAGCAACTTCGGGAAGGTCTACGCCGTACTCAGCGATATACTGAGCGTGCTCGACGAGCTTATCCTTCATCTGCTGGATGAGGTACGCGCCGCGGTTGCCAAGCTGCGGGAGATTATAGACCGCAGACATGACGAGGTTGAAGCGATCCAGCCGGTTGAGAACTCTCATGTCGAAGGGCGTAGTGATGGTGCCCTCTTCGATGTAGCCGCGGACGTGGATATTCTTGTTGTGACGTCTGTAAGTCAGCTCGTGGATAAGGCTGGGGTAGCCGTGGAAGGCGAAGATGATGGGCTTGTCGGTGGTGAAGATCATGTCGTAATCCTTCTGCGACAGGCCGTGCGGGTGCTGCTCCTCGCTCTGGAGACGCATCAGGTCAACGACGTTGACAACGCGGATACGCAGTTCGGGGAACGCGTCGCGCAGGATGGTGACGGCGGCCAGCGTCTCAAGCGTCGGCGTGTCGCCGCAGCAGGCCATGACAATGTCAGGCTCCTGACCCTCGTCGGTGGACGCCCACTGCCAGATGCCGATGCCCTGAGTGCAGTGCTTTACGGCCTGCTCCATCGTCAGCCACTGGGGGCGCGGATGCTTGGAAGCGACAATGACGTTTACATAGTTGCGGGAGCGGATGCAGTGGTCAAAGCAGCTCAGCAGGCAGTTTGCATCCGGGGGCAGG
>CAVCWF010000058.1:0-22769 GCA_963605945.1 Lachnospiraceae bacterium | reverse complement strand
GTGGAATTCTGGTATTTGATCGGCGCGGCTTTGGTGTTCTGGATGCAGGCAGGCTTCGCGATGGTCGAAACAGGCTTCACGCGCGCGAAAAACGCAGGCAACATAATTATGAAAAATCTGATGGATTTCTGCATCGGAACAATAGTGTTCTCGCTGCTCGGATACTCGCTGATGATGGGACAGGACTGCCTGCGCGGGCTGGTCGGGCTGCCCAACATGGATATGTGGTCATCCTTCAAAGCCTTTATTGCCTCCCCAGCGGACGGCAGCTTTACCGGCGCGTCCGTATTCGTATTCAACCTTGTTTTCTGCGCGACCGCCGCTACGATAGTTTCCGGCGCAATGGCTGAGCGCACGAAATTCTCCGCCTACTGCATATATTCGGCTGTCATCTCGCTGTTTGTCTACCCGATAGAGGCGCACTGGATATGGGGCGGCGGCTGGCTCAGCCAGCTTGGATTCCATGACTTTGCCGGCTCCTGCGCGATACACATGGTCGGCGGCATCGCGGCGCTGGTCGGCGCGATATTCCTCGGCCCCCGGCTCGGCAAATATGTCCGCGACGAGAGCGGAAAGGTCGTCAAGGTCAACGCCATCCCCGGTCACTCGATAACCCTCGGCGCACTTGGCGTGTTCATTCTCTGGCTCGGCTGGTACGGCTTCAACGGCGCGGCGGCGACAAGCGCAGCCGAGCTTGCGTCCATATTCCTCACGACGACGATCGCCCCCTCGGTCGCAACCGTGACAACAATGCTTTATACGTGGATAAAAAACGGCAAGCCCGATGTTTCCATGTGCCTGAACGCATCTCTTGCGGGTCTTGTCGCCGTGACCGCCGGCTGTGACGCATTCGACGCGCTGGGCGCGGGCATCGTCGGCATCGTTTCGGGCATACTCGTTGTCATCGTAGTCGAATGGCTCGATATCGGGCTGCACATCGACGACCCGGTCGGCGCCGCAGGCGTACACTGCGCCAACGGCATATGGGGTACCATAGCGGTCGGTCTCCTCGCAAATCCCGCCGCCCCCGCCGGACTTGACGGCCTTCTGTACACCGGCTCCGCAAAGCTTTTGGGCATACAGTTCATCGGCTTTGTATCCGTCGCGGCATACTCGGCAGTGTTGATGTGCGCGGTGTTTGCACTTATCAGGAAGTTCAACGGGCTGCGTGTAACGTCCGAGGAAGAACTGCTCGGTCTTGACATAACGGAGCACGGTCTGCCCAGTGCCTACCCAGATTTTGCTCCGTCGGTGAGCAAATACGCGGCATATGCCCCCGAAGAGGGCATTACCGCCGTTACCGGCGACGTCCCGGCAGCAGAAGCAATACCCGTCAAGGCAGTACGCACCGTTCCGGACGGCGCACCCAAGTTCACAAAGGTCGAGATAATCTGCAAAGACTCGAAATTCGACGCGCTGAAGAGTGCAATGTCGGCGCTCGGCATTACGGGCATGACCGTGTCGCATGTACTCGGCTGCGGCATACAGGGCGGACAGCCTGAATATTACCGCGGCGTCAAGCTGGAATCCAACCTGCTGCCGAAGGTGCAGGTCGACATCGTAGTCAGCAAGATCCCGGTGCGCAGCGTTATAGAAACGGCAAAGCGCGTACTATACACCGGCCATTACGGCGACGGCAAGATATTCGTTTACGATGTGGAGAACGTCGTAAAGATCCGTACCGGCGAGGAAGGCTATGACGCACTTCAGGACGAAGAATAAAATTTTTCCGGCAGCTGCCCGCTGCCGGAAATTTTTTTGACAAAATGCTTGACTTTGTTGTAACTGCAAGGCTTATAATGACAGCATAAGAGGTTGTTAAAATAATAACCGGTTAAGTTCTGAAGGAGGCTATCATTATGGAACGCAAAGTCAGAGTAGTACAGTACGGAGCAGGCAAGATGAGCCGCTATCTCATGCGCTATGTGATCGAGCATGACGGCGAGCTGGTCGGCGCATTCTGCCGCAACAAGAACCATATCGGCAAGGACGTCGCCGAGATCATCGGCAACGGCTTCCCGACCGTCGGCGTCAAGGTAGAAGACTCTGCGACTGCCGACGCGCGCATCGGCGAGCTCAAGCCCGACGTGTGCATCATAGCCACCCGCAGCACCGTAGCAGAGCTTGAGGACATCTTCACCATCTGCGCAAAGCACGGCGTGAACGCCATCACCACATGCGAAGAGGCGCTCTATCCTTGGAACTCCTCCCCCGCTCTCACCGCGAAGCTTGACAAGCTCGCCAAGGAAGGCAACTGCACCCTTACCGGCGTCGGCTACTGCGATCTTTATTGGGGCACTCTGGTCACAAATCTCGCCGGCTCCTCCCACAAGCTCACCAAGATCGAGGGCAGCAGCTCATACAACGTCGAGGACTACGGCGTAGCGCTGGCCGAAGGCCACGGCGCGGGTCTGACCATCGACGAGTTCAACAAGACCATCGGCTGCTATAACGACACCCCGTCCGACGAGATGAAGGAGCTTGTCGAGAGCGGCAAATATGTTCCGTCCTACATGTGGAATCAGAACGGCTGGCTGTGCAGCAAGATGGGTCTGCACATCACCTCCCAGACGCAGAAGTGCATCCCCTGCGTCGACAAGGAGGATCTGAAGTCCGAGACTCTCGGCATGGTCGTCAAGGCGGGCGACACGACCGGTATGCGCGCCATCGTCACCACCGAGACCGAGGAGGGCATCACCCTCGTCACCGAGTGCGTCGGCAAGATCTACAATCCCGAAGAGATCGACCGCAACGTCTGGACGCTCCACGGCGAGCCGGATACGACCTGCATCGTCAACCAGCCCGCAACCGTCGAGCTGACCTGCGCGACGCTCGTCAATCGCATCCCGCAGCTTATCGACGCGCCCGCCGGTTATGTTACGACCGACCAGTTCCCGTACAACGAGTACATGGTTCACCCGATGAACGAGTACGTCCACAGCAAATAAAGCGAAAACGCAAGATAGCAAAAAGGCGTGACTTTAAAAGTCACGCCTTTTTGGTATAAACTCTTTTAAATTGTAAGGACTTACTCGTCCTTATCCGCGTCGTCCTCGCCGCCGATGTCGAACTCAAGCTTCTCGCCGCACTGGGGGCAGAGGATGTAGCCCTTGTCGAGCGTTTCCTCGTCGAAGCTGATCTCCTCGCCGCAGGCGGGACAGGTCACGTCATAGATGACGCCGTCATACTCCAGTTCCTCGTCTTCGTCGGAATCCTCGTCGGCGTCCTCATCGTAATCCTCGTCATAGTCGGCATCACACATATCGTCCGGAGTGTCCAGATCGCAGGTCAGCTCCTCCAGATAGCTCAGATCCTCACCCATATCGTCGATGATATCGGCCAGATCGAGATTGCTTTCCTGAAGATCCTCGATCTCGTGCGCCATGTCGGACAGCAGATCATTCAGCGCCGCCCACAGCTTGCCCTCCTTGGAATCCGGCGTAACGCCAAGTCCCTCGGCCAGCCCCTTGAGGTATGCGGCTTTTTCAACAACAGTCATGTGAAAACCTCCTTTTAATCAGGTCTAAAACAGGGGAGACAATAGTCTCCCCTGAATTTTGATGAATTATGCTCTGGATGCGTACTCGCCGGTACGGGTATCGACGATGATCTTCTCACCCGGCTCGATGAAAAGGGGAACCTTGATGACGGCGCCGGTCTCAAGAGTGGCGGGCTTGGTGGCGTTGGTGGCGGTGTTGCCGGCAAAGCCCGGATCAGTCTCCGCGACCTCAAGCACGACGTTGATGGGGGGAACAACGTTGAAGACCTTGCCCTTGTAGGAGTAGATGGAGCAGACCATGTTCTCCTTGACGAACTTGAAGTTATCGCCCAGAACGGACTCGTCGACCGGCTCCAGCTCGTAGGTCTCAGGGTTCATAAAGTAGTAAAGGTTGCCGTCGTTGTAGCTGTATTCCATGTCCATACGGTCGATGGAAGCGCTCTCGAACTTTGCGGTGGGGTTGAAAGAAGTTTCGGTGACGGCGCCGGTGATGACGTTCTTCATCTTGGTACGGACGAAGGCCGCGCCCTTGCCGGGCTTGACATGCTGGAACTCAACGACCTGCATGACCTGACCGTCCATCTCAAAGGTAACGCCGTTTCTGAAATCGCCTGCTGTAATCATATAAAGGGACCTCCCAAAGAATTTTTAGAAAAATCTATTAACTTAGATATTCTAATATATATATGCGATTTTGGCAAGTAGATTTTCTCGATTTTCCAGTCTTTTTGCAAAAATCAGAGGATGGTGAGCTGTTTCGGAGCCTTGGTGATGACCTCTGCGCCGTTTTCGTGCAGGATCATAACGTCCTCGATGCGCACGCCGAACTTGCCGGGAATGTAGATTCCCGGCTCCGCGCTGACCGCGCAGCCGACGGGCATGATGGCCTTGCCGGAGAGATTCGCGCCGGGCAGCTCGTGAATGTCGAGGCCGAGGGAGTGGCCGAAGCCGTGGCCGAAGTACTGGCCGTAGCCGGCCTTGGTGATGACATTGCGCGCGGCGGCGTCGATCTCGTAGCCGGGGATGCCGGCGCGGGCGGCGGCGATACCGGCAAGCTGTGCTTCAAGGACGATGTTGTAGATGTTCTTCATCTCGTCGGTAGCGTAGCCGATGGCGACGGTGCGGGTCATGTCGGAGCAGTAGCCGTGCTTGAGGCAGCCGAAGTCCATGGTCACAAAGTCGCCCTCGTGGATGACCTCGTCGCCGGGGACGCCGTGCGGCATACTGGTCTTCTTGCCGGTGATGACGATGGGGTCGAAGGAGTTGCCCTCGCTGCCGTTGAGCAGCATGTGGTACACCAGCTCCGCCGCGACCTGACGCTCGGTCATGCCGGGCTTGATGATGCGAAGCACTTCCGCCAGCGCCTTTTCGCTGATGGCCTGCGCCTCGCGCAGATAGCCGATCTCTTCCTCGGACTTGGAGGCGCGCAGCTCGGAGAATATCGCCTGCGCGGGCAGAAACTCCATGCCCAGCGACTTCTCATAGCCGAGATATTCGGCGTGACTCAGCTTCTCCTCCTCGGCGCCGAGGCGTTCCACTCCCGCTTCCTTGAGCGCGGCCTGAATCAGCGAGAGGCGGCTGTGCTCGCGGTCGAACATCTGCACATTGCAGCAGCAGGCGGCGGTGTTGGTTGCGGCCTCGATATAGCGGGAGTCCGTGATGAGCCACGCGGCAGAGCGCGCGACGATCACGGCGCCGTCGGTGAACGGGAAGCCGGTTGCGTAGCGCTGGTTCTTCTCGTCGGTAACAAGTACGGCGTCAAGGTTCTTTTCGATCAGCTTTTCCTGAATCTTTTTGATGTTGTTCATATACCTGTCTCCTCTGGTGTCGGGCGCGGAAAGCTCACTGTGAATTTCGTTCCGCGCGGTTTATTTTGTCCGACGGTGATGGTGCCGCCGTGCAGCACCACCGCGTCGTGTACAATACTTAATCCAAGACCGCTGCCCCCGGCTTCGCGGGAGCGGGCTTTGTCCACTCTGTAAAAACGCGAGAACACGTTCAGCCTGTCCTCTTCGGGGATGCCGATGCCCGTGTCCGCGACCTCGAAGCTGACGGTTTCGTCGGTCTGGCTCAGGGTCATGGTGACGCTGCCCTCCGGGACATTGTATTTCACGGCATTCTCGACAAGATTAAAGATGATGTGGAACATGTCGTCCGTCGTCGCCATGACGACGCAGCCGTCGGCAAGATCACAGCGCAGGCGCACATTCTTTTCCGCGGCAAGCGGGCGCAGCAGCACAAGCGCGTCGACCGCGACCTGCTTGACGTCCACCGGCTCCGGCACCACCTGCACCCCGTCGTCAAGACGCGACAGGTCGAGCAGCTTTTCCGTCGTGCGCTGAAGGCGCTCGGCCTCGTTGCCGATGTCGGTGACGAACTCGCGCACAGTCTCCGGGTCTATGTTTTCGTTCTGGACGATGCTGTCCGACAGCAGGCGTATCGACGCCAGCGGCGTTTTCAGCTCGTGCGACGCATCGGACACAAAGCGGCGGCGCTGCTTCTCCGTGGTGTCGAGTCTTTCGGTCAGGAGGTTGAACTCCTCGCCGAGGTCGGTTATCTCGTCTCGCCCGCGGGTGACGAGGCGGTGGCTGTAATCCCCGCTCGCGACTATCTTTATCGAGCGCACAAGCTCGCGCATACGGCGCAGCAGCAGCGTTGTGAACAGCCCCGTCACAAGCAGCGCGCCGGAGCAGATGGCGAGCGATATCGTCCGGATGCGGGACTGGATGCTGACGATTATTTCCGCCCGCTCCGCGTCGTATTCATAGATGTACAGTGCACCCATGGCCGCGCCCTGCCCGTAAACGGGCATCGCGTAGCTGCTGGAGAAGGCTTCTCCTGTGAACAGCGAGCGGAAAACGCATTTACCGGTGAGCGCGAGGAGCAGTTCTTCGATATCGGTGTTCTCGTCGACGGTGCCCCCGTCGTCATACAGGACGAGCCCGTCCGCGTCGGTGACTACCGTGCGGGCATAGCCGCCGATATCGAGGATACGCAGCACCTCCGCGACGCTCTCCTTCGTCAGCCGGTCAAGCCCCGAAAGCGACGAGGCGATGACCGTCGCCTGACCGGACATGGCGCTGTGCTTCTCTTCAAAGACCATGTCTCTTGAGGACGTCATCGGGTAGGTATTCAGCAGCAGCAGCAATATCAGCAATATCGCCGCGATGAAAGAGAAGATTTGAACTCTCAGGCTGTGCATAAGCTGTCCTCAGTCGGCAAAGTAGTACCCGACGCCCCACTTCGTGACGATGTACTCCGGATGCGCGGGGTCAAGCTCCAGCTTTTCGCGCAGGCGGCGGATGTGCACGTCTACGGTGCGCGTATCGCCCTGATAATCGTAGCCCCAGACGAGGTCGAGCAGATTTTCGCGGCTGTACACCCGGCCGGGATTTTTCATCAGGAACTCTATCAGATCGAACTCCTTCATCGTAAGCTCGATGGCCACACCGTTTTTATACGCGCTGCGGCGCTCCGTGTCAACACTTATGTGTCCGCGGGTGAGGACGGAGGTCTTCACCGGCTCCTGCGCGGCGGACATGGACGCGCGGCGGAGCAGCGCGCGCACGCGCGCCTTGAGCGCGAGAATGTTGAAGGGCTTGGTGACATAGTCGTCCGCGCCGGACTCGAAGCCCATCAGCATATCCGCGTCCTCGCTGCGGGCGGTGAGCATGATGATGGGGACGGTCGAAAAGCCGCGGATCTCCTGACAGGCCTCAAGCCCGTCCTTCTTCGGCATCATAAGGTCGAGTATGATGAGATCATATCCGCCCGTGCGCGCCATGTTCACGGCGCTCTCGCCGTCATAGCAGGCATCCACGGTGTAGCCCTCGTTTTCAAGATTGAACTTGATGCCCTTTACAAGCAGCTTTTCATCGTCAACAACAAGAATTTTCATGTATCAGTCCTCAATCGTAATATAGTCACGGATGTTCTCAAAGCGTTTTTCGCCGATGCCGCTCACGTTCATTATATCCTCAACCGCGGCGAAATCGCCGTTTTCCTGCCGGTATTCCACTATTGCGGCGGCAAGCGTGTCGCCTATGCCCGGCAGCAGGGCAAGCTCGGCTTTGTCCGCGGAGTTGATGTTCAGCTTTTCGCCCGGCAGAAGCTCCCGCTCCGCCGTCTCGGCATTGCCGCCGGTCATCACAGCTTCCTCGGCTGCATGACGGGCGCGTATCTCCGTCTCCCGCGGCGGCGTGAGCCTGACCGCAAGCAGCACGGCGGAGAAAGCAAGAGTAATCGCCAGAGACAGCGTGACCGCTCTTTTCCCGTTCATTATACCAGCTTCTCCCTAATCTATTTTTAAGAAAAAGTAAATATGCTTTTCTATTGCTTTTCCAGTCCGCAAACTTTATAATACTATAATGGATATTTACTGTATACACTATATCACATTCCGCGGAAAACGGGAGAACAAAATGAAAAAATTCAGACTTTTTCCTCTAATTTTGCTGCTGTGCATGGCTTTCACCCTGCTGGCACCCTGCGCGTTCGCAATAGACGAGCCGGATATCGGCGCACAGCGCGCCGTGATCGCCGACCTTGACTCCGGGCGCATACTCTATTCCAAGAACATGGACGAGAAGGCGTCCCCCGCGAGCCTGACGAAAATTATGACCGTGCTGCTCGCGGTGGAGGCGATCGAAAACGGCAGCCACACCGCGGACGAGCTTGTCACCGCGCAGGCCGACTGCCGCGCGGGCATGGACGAGACCAGCAGCACCGCCAACATCCAGCCCGGCGAACAGATGCGGTACATCGACCTGCTGTACTGCGCGATGCTCGCAAGCGCGAACGAGGCCTGCAACATCATCGCCGCGTGCGTTGACGGCAGCGTTTCGGCCTTTGTGGAGCACATGAACCAGCGCGCGGCGGAGCTCGGCTGCGTGAACACGCATTTCGCCAACACCAACGGCCTGACCGACTCCCAGCACTACACCACCGCCTATGACTTCTACCTGCTGACCCGCGAGGCCGTCAAGCACCAGACCTTCATGGACATCTGCAACACCAAGACCTATCAGGTGCCCGCCACAAACTCCAGCGCGGAACGCAATCTCGCGAACTCCAACGCCCTGATCTGCGGTGACAGCATATACGGCAGCGAATATCTCTACCAGTACGCCGCCGGCGTCAAGACCGGCTACACCCGCGATGCGGGCTACTGCCTGATATCCACCGCCGAGAAGGACGGCGTGCATGTTATGGCGGTCATCATGGGCTGCAGCGGCCCGCTGCTCGACGGCACGGAGAAGTATTATAACTTCATAAACTCCATAAAAGCCTATGACTGGACTTTCGACAACTTCTCATATCAGACCGCGGTCAGCTCCGAAAAGAGCGTAATGAGCGTCAATGTCAGCATGGCCGAGGACGGCGGGAGCGTCATGCTCCGGCCGCAGAACGACGTGGAGCTGCTGCTGCCGAACGACGCCGATCTCGAAGCGGTGGAGCTGCGGACGAGCGTATACGAGGACAAGCTCGTCGCCCCGCTCGACGCCGGAACGGTGCTCGGCGAGGCGGAGATCGTCATCGACGGCGTGAGCTACGGCACGGTGAAGCTTGTCAACAGCACCCCCGTCAGCATGGCCAAGGGCGAATACCTCAAGTCGCGCCTTGACGAGACCTTCGGCAAGACATGGGTTAAGGTTCTGATAATCGTCATCGTGCTGTTCGCCGTGGGCTACATCAGCCTTGTCATGCGTTACCGCCGCCTGCGGCAGAAGCATCTGCGCGAACGCAGGCTCGCCGAGCAGCGCCGCCGCGCGGAGCGCGAGCAGTATTACCGTGAGCACGGCTACCCCGTGGATCACGAGCCGACACAGCGCTTCTCCTCCCCCGATGCAAACGGCGCGCCCCGCTCCGGCCAGCGCAAAGGGAAATAAAACTTAACAGAAATCTTATTTTAACGCCAGCATAATCATACTGGCGTTAATTTCTTAACGCCAGCTTAACATCCTGTATGCTATAATATTATTGTAAAAGGGGGCATGACCGGAAAATGAGGGTTTTGAAAAAATATTTCCCCATGTCGGCCAGAGGCTGGCTGATATATTTCGTGGCGATGGGGCTTGCCTCGGCGCTGTGCGCGCTGCTTCAGCGGGTCAGCACATCGGACGTCCACGTGCCGATGATATTCGTGCTGATGGTGCTGATAATCGCGCTGATGACCGACGGATATTTCTACGGCTTCCTCGCCGCCGTCACAAGCGTCATCGCAGTCAACTGGGCTTTTACATACCCGTACGCGGAGCTGAACTTCACGATCTACGGTTATCCGCTGACCTTCGTGACGATGCTCGCGGTCGGCTTCGCGGTATCGACGCTGGCCGCCCGCGTCAAGGAGCAGAACCGCATCAAGCTTGAGGCGGAGCAGGAAAAAATGCGCGCCAACCTTCTCCGCGCGATATCGCACGACCTGCGCACCCCGCTCACATCAATAAGCGGCGCGATATCCGCCGTGCTCGACAGCGGCGACTCGCTGAGCAACGCCCAGCGGCTGGAGCTTCTGTCCGACGCGAGGAAGGACGCCGAATGGCTGTGCCGCATGGTTGAGAACCTGCTTTCCATCACGCGCATCAGCGGCGATAAGCCGAGCGCGATAAAGAAGGAGGACGAGGTGCTCGAAGAGGTTCTGAGCGAGGTCGTCGTCAAGTTCAAGAAAAAGAACCCGGACATCGCCGTGTCGGTCACGGTGCCGGACGATCTGTTCTTTGTGCCGATGGACGCGATGCTCGTCGAGCAGCTTTTGATGAACCTCATGGATAACGCCGTGCAGCACGGCGGGAAAACCAGCCGCATCACCATCGCGGCGACAAAGAAGGATCGCTTCGCCGAGATATCGGTCCGTGACGACGGACACGGCATCCCGCCAAGCGAGCTTGACCACCTGTTTGATGGCTCGCTTCAGCTGGGCGGCGACAAGATAGACAAGACAAGGAACATGGGCATCGGCCTGATGGTCTGCAAAACGATCGCCGTGGCGCACGGGGGAAAGATCTGGGCGCAGAACCTGCCTTACGGCGGCTCGGAATTTACATTTTCTTTACAGTTAGGAGAAGAAAAGAATGAATATTAAGGATAAAGTATTAGTAGTAGAAGACGAAAAGGGCATCTCCGGCTTCATACGCGCGATCCTGACTGCAAACGGCTACGACGTCATTCTTGCGCATACCGGCGCCGAGGCGTTCTCCATGATAAGCTCACACTGCCCCGACCTGATAGTCCTCGACCTCGGCCTGCCCGACATGGACGGCATGAACATCATAAGCGCCGTCCGCCAGTGGACTCAGATCCCGATAGTCGTCGTCTCCGCGCGCACCTATGAGCGCGACAAGGTGGAGGCGCTGGACAAGGGCGCGGATGACTACATAACCAAGCCCTTCGGCGCGGCGGAGCTGCTTGCGCGCATCCGCGTCGCCATCCGGCACACCCGCTCCAGCCTTGCAAACGAGAGCCTCGCCAACTCCGGCAAATTCGTCGCCGGCGGGCTTACCATCGACTATGACAAGCATCAGGTGCTCATAAACGGCGAGAACGCGCACCTGACGCAGAACGAATTCAAGATCGTGGCGCTCCTCGGCAAATGCGCCGGCAAGGTGCTGACCTACGATTTCATCATGCGCGAGCTTTGGGGGCCGCAGAGCAAGGGCAACAACCAGATACTCCGCGTCAACATGGCGAACATCCGCCGCAAGATAGAAGCAAACCCCGCCGAGCCGCAGTATATATTCACCGAGGTCGGCGTAGGTTATAGAATGATAGAGGGAACAGAATAACCACAGGAGGAACACCGTATAGATGCATCTGCCCGAACTGATATCTGACCTGGCAATAATGCTGCTGACGGCCGGCGTCGTCACAGTCATATTCAAAAAAATAAAGCAGCCGCTTGTCCTTGGCTACATAGTCGCGGGCTTTCTCATAGGCCCGTATATGCCGCTCTTCTTCACCGTTGCGGACAGCGCGTCCATCAACACATGGAGCGAAATCGGCGTTATAGTGCTCATGTTCGGCCTCGGTCTGGAATTCAACCTCCACAAGCTGGCGCAGGTCGGCGGCACGGCGATAATCACCGCGCTCACTGAGGTCGGAGGTATGCTGCTTATCGGATTCGGCGTCGGGCAGCTGCTCGGCTGGGGCATCATGGACAGCGTGTTCCTCGGCGGTATGCTCTCGATGAGCTCGACGACGATAATCATCAAAGCCTTCGACGAGCTTGGTGTGCGCAATCAGGGTTTCGCCCAGCTTGTGTTCGGCACGCTGGTCATCGAGGACATCGCGGGCATTTTTATGATGATAATCCTCTCGACGCTCTCCGTCAGTCAAAGCATTTCCGGCGGCGCGCTGGCGATGAAGCTTGCGCTGCTGGTGCTGTATCTGGCGCTGTGGCTCATCCTCGGCATCTACCTGCTGCCGACGCTGATGAACAAGGCCACGCCTCTGATGAACGACGAAACGCTGCTCGTCAGCTCCCTCGGCATCTGCTTCGGCATGGTGCTGCTTGCAAACGCGCTGGGCTTCTCCTCGGCGCTGGGCGCGTTCATGGCAGGCTCGCTGCTCGCGGGCACGGTACACGCCGAGCGGGTGGAGCACCTGACCTCCGGCGTCAAGGATCTGTTCGGTTCGGTATTCTTCCTGTCGGTCGGCATGATGCTCGACCCGGCGATGATCGTCAAATACATAGTCCCGATCCTGATAATCACTCTGGTCACGCTCGTCGGCAAGCTGATATTCTCCTCGCTGGGCGTACTCCTCTCCGGCCAGACGCTGAAAAACGCCGTGCACTGCGGCTGCTCGCTGGCGCAGATAGGCGAATTCGCGTTCATCATCGCGTCGCTCGGCCTGTCCCTCGGAGTCATCGCGGATTACATCTACCCGATAATCGTTTCCGTCTCCATAATCACAACATTGACGACACCGTCGTTCATAAAAGGCTCCGACAAGCTTTACGAGTGGCTTGAAAAAGTCCTCCCGTCAAAGCTCACGGAAAAGCTCGCCCGGTACACCGACGAGGAGCAGTCGAGCAAGGAAAAGAACGGCGACTGGTCGGCATATCTGGGGCGCTACGTCAAGGTCACGGCCTTCTACGGCGTTGTAATGCTCGGCATCGCGCTTATCGGCAGTCTCGTACTGCTGCCGCTGCTGGGCAAGCTGGGGCTCGAACCGTGGCTCGAAAAGCTCATATGCCTTGCGGTGGTCTACCTAGGCATGGCGATCTTCATCCGCCCGATGCTCGACATGAAGTCCCCGCAGTTTACGACGCTGTGGGTCAAGAACCGGAACTTCCGTCTGCCGCTGATGGCGCTGACCGCCATACGCGTGCTCATCATCGTCATCATCGCGTTCATCCCCGCGAACACCGTCTCCGGCGTCGCAGGTCTGTGGCTGCTGCCGCTGATCCTCGCGGCGGTGCTGCTGATATACCGCTCCGGCTGGTTCGCCTCGGCATATCTCTCCGTGGAGGCGCGCTTCCTCGCAAACTTCAACGAACGCCAGCTTCAGCGGCTCGACTCCGACGACGCGGTCGAATGGCTCGACCAGCGGCTGCACGTGCTGGGCTTCCGGTATGAGCAGCACGGCGGCACGCTAAAAGAGCTGGGCTGGGGCAAGCGCTTCGGCGTAAACGTGATAAAAATCGTCCGCGGCAAGCGGCACATCAACATTCCCTCCGGCGACGCCGCGCTGCACAGCGGCGACACGGTGTACATCCTCGGCGAACCCGCGGAACTGCGCAATCTCTGCCTTGACCTCGGAATCTCCGAGCCCGCAGAGCTGCCCACTCTGCGCGAGTTCATCGCGGCGGAGGATTCGGACCCGGAAGCGCTGTACTCCTACGCGATATCCGTCGACAAAGGCTCCGAGCTTGCAGGCAAGACCGTGCGCGGCAGCGGCATACGCGACAATTACGACTGCATGGTTCTCGGTCTCCAGCGCAGCCGCCTCCCCATAGCGCAGCCGGACGTCAACATGCAGATTCAGAACGGCGATCTGGTGTGGGTTCTCGGCGCGAAGGCCATGGCGGGCAAGCTGCTGGCCAACGTTGTTGAGGAAAGCTGAACATACTTATTGAAAAGCGTATATATCCTAACGTGGCATTAACGTGAAGTTAACGTCGCGTTAACGTCTTCACAATCCTCCTTTGCACACAATTAGCGTCTTAACTGCTATAATAAATACGCAAATTACCGTATTACCCTGCAAGAAATAGGAGGATTTTTATGGAATACGACGAACTGTTGCAAAGCGCTATTGACCCGGATGAGAAGGTTCTCTGGGTCGGAAAGCCTGAGGACTCTGAGCCGCTGGAGGGCGTTTACAAGAAGCGCTTTATCAGAAAGCTTGTTGCCGGTATTGTTATCGCGGCAGCTCTTATAATAGGCTACATAATCGGCGCGAACATGAACCACGCCCAGATATACCCGCTGGTAATCGCAGTTATCCTTGTGCTTGCGATCCTTGCTCCGCTCAACTGCGTCACCGCGCCCAAGAAGCTGAGAAAGATCACCTACGCCTTCACCGATAAGCGCGTTATCGTCCTGCACGACATTGCGCACACTGTCGAGTACGGTCTGATCAAGGCCGCCGCTCTCAAGACCGACGAGGCCGGACGCCTTACTCTTCTCTGCGGCCGTGACGCCGTCAACCGTAAGCCTGAGCGGTGGCGCGAAGACGCTCTTCTCGGCGAGCACATGAACGACAACCTGGACGAATGCGAGAGTCTTGTTATGTTCGGTCTGCCCAAGGACAAGAAGCTCATGGGCATCATTTCTGAGTATCTTCCTGCCTGATCTTTTGCGTCCCTTTTCGTTTCTGCCTGCAAAGTAAAAAAGCTTTGCAGGCAGTTTTATTTTTTCCCGAACTGTGCTATAATACGGTTCACCACTGAGGAGGAACCAGCATGAACAGAGTATACGCCGAAAATGTTATCGAAAAAATAGTCTCGGCCGAGCGCAGCGCCGCCGAGATCATGATGCACGCCCATAATATAATCGCGGAGAGCAAAACCGGGCGCCGCGATATTGTGACCGAATATGACAAGCGCGTGCAGGACTATCTCATGCAGGTGCTGAGCGAGTCCGTGCCGGAGGCGCGCTTCTTCTGCGAGGAGCAGAAGGAGCATGACGACCTCCACGCAAGGCATCTGTTTATCATCGACCCCATCGACGGAACGATGAACTTCGCCCGCGGCTTCAATCACAGCTGCATCTCCGTCGCGTATATGAGCGCCGGGGAGCTGCGCGCCGCCGCGGTGTACAATCCCTATGTCGACGAGATGTTCACCGCCGTGAAGGGCGAGGGCGCGTACCTCAATGGCCGCCGCCTGCACGTCAGCGATACGCCGCTGAGCGACAGCGTGGTCTGCTACGGCACGGCGCCCTATTCCATGGAGCTTGCGGACGAGACCTTCCGTCTCGCGCGCATCGCCTTCGACGCGGGGCTTGACCTGCGCCGCGAAGGCTCTGCGGAGCTTGATCTGTGCAGCGTCGCCGCGGGGCGTGCGGGGCTGTATTTTGAGATGCAGGTGTCCCTCTGGGACTATGCGGCGGGCGCGCTGCTCGTCCGCGAGGCGGGCGGCGTCTGCCAAGATATCCGCGGCGCGGAGCTGCCGTTTGACGGCTCGAAGCCGACGATACTTGCCGGCGGCGGCCATGCCGTCATGGATTTCCTGAAGCTGACGGAGGGCGGAAAATGATTTCTCTTTTCCCGGAGCGCGGCGCTCCGGTACTATTCGAGGCCGAACTCGATTCCACAAACACGCGGCTCAAGGCCATGGCGGCCTACGCCGAGCCGGGCACCGTCGTTGCCGCAGGGCGGCAGACCGGCGGCCGCGGCAGACTCGGCAGGAGTTTCGCCTCCCCGCCGGGCGGCGTATATCTCTCGATGCTGCTCGCCCCCACGGCGGACTTGCGCGCCTGCCTGACGCTGACGCCCACCGCCGCCGTCGCGGTGCGGCGCGCGCTCAAGAAGGTCTGCGGGCTGGGCGCAGACATAAAATGGCCGAACGACCTGCAATTCGGCGGGAAAAAGCTCTGCGGGATTCTCACTGAGTCCGTCTCCGCAGGCGGAAGCTTCAAGCTCATCATCGGCATCGGCGTGAATCTGAACACCGGTATGGACGAGCTGCCGCCTGAGCTGCACGACACGGCCTGCTCCGTGTATTCCGTCACCGGGCGCAGCACCCCGCAGGAGGCCGTCATACGCGCGATTGTAGACGAGCTGGACTCCGCCTACGCCCATTGGATCGTCAACCCCCACTGGGCGCTCGACGATTACCGCGCCGCCTGCGCAAGCCTTGGGCACCGGGTGCGGCGCGGCAGCATATGCGGCGAGGCAGTCTCGATTGCAGACGATTTCGCCCTGCTCATCCGCACGGACGCAGGGGAGCTTGTCCCCGTCTCCAGCGGCGAAATATTGTACGCATGAAAATATAACGCATTGGCAAAATCACCAGTTTGCCGATGCGTTATTTATAAATTGTGCCGATTTTTTGGCGAGTATGCGTGTTGACAAGGCCGGACGATCGCGTTAAAATATTATCAGTCCCGAAAGGGCATAATGAGAAATAGGTTGTTTTTTCACGTCTAGAAAGGAGAAACATTACTATGGCAAACAGAATCATACTTAACCAGACCTCTTATCACGGCGCAGGCGCTATCAAGGAGCTTCCCACTGAGGTCAAGTCCCGCGGCCTGAAAAAGGCGCTTATCTGCTGCGGCCCCACCCTGCTGCGTCACGGCGTTATCGCCCGCGTGACCGACGTTATGGACGCTGCCGGACTGAGCTATGAGATATACTCCGATATAAAGCCCAACCCCACCATTGAGAACGTGACCGACGGCGTCGCCGCGTTCAAGGCCGCAGGCGCGGATTACCTGATCGCCATCGGCGGCGGCTCCCCCATGGACACCTCCAAGGCCATCGGCATCATCATCAACAACCCCGAATTCGCCGACGTGCGCTCCCTTGAGGGCGTAGCGGACACCAAGAAGCCCTGCGTACCCATCATCGCCATCCCGACCACCGCCGGCACCGCGGCCGAAGTCACCATCAACTACGTCATCACCGATGTTGAGAAAAAGCGCAAGTTCGTCTGCGTCGATCCTCACGACATGCCCATCGTCGCCATCGTCGATCCTGAGATGATGAGCTCGATGCCCGCAGGTCTGACCGCCTCCACCGGTATGGACGCACTGACCCACGCCATTGAGGGCTACACCACCAAGGCCGCTTGGGAAATGACCGATATGTTCCATCTCGAAGCCATCAAGCTCATCTCCACCTACCTGCGCGGCGCCGTCAAGGGCACGAAGGAAGGCCGCGAGGGCATGGCTCTCGGCCAGTATATCGCCGGTATGGGCTTCTCGAACGTCGGCCTCGGCATCGCCCACTCCATGGCACACACCCTCGGTGCCGTTTATGACACCCCGCACGGCGTTGCCTGCGCGATGATGCTGCCGATCGTCATGGAATACAACGCCGACTGCACCGGCGAGAAGTACCGTGAGATCGCACGCGCAATGGGCGTAGAGGGTGTCGATTCGATGACTCAGGCCGAGTACCGCAAGGCCGCCGTCGACGCCGTCAAGAAGCTCTCGAAGGATGTCGGCATCCCTGAGAAGCTTGAAGCGCTGAAGGAAGAGGATCTGCCCTTCCTCGCGGAGAGCGCATACGCCGATGCCTGCCGCCCCGGCAACCCCAAGGACACGAACCCCGCGGAGCTGACCGAGCTGTTCAGAAAGCTGATGTAAGCGCTATATCGAATATGAAACACGCAGAGCTTTTGCTCTGCGTGTTTTTTAATACGAAATTATTTTTACTCCGCCGCGCTTGGCTCGACATGCACGTTCTTCGCGTCGTATTCCTTGACCACGGCCTCGTAGAACCCGGCGCAAGCCGCGTCATAGTACGGGTAGACGTAGAATATGCCGAGGATACCGTAGGTAAAGCCGTTGAGCAGCCGCCAGCCGATAAAGCTCAGGCGCAGGCAGAAATACTTCCACCGATAGCCCTGCATTATGGCGCGGGAATAGCTCATGGCCTCCTTCGCAGAAAGCTGCGGCTTGTTTATCAGGATAAACGGCACCATCATATACGAATACAGCCGCGTCAGGCCGTACACCGGCACAAGCAGCCACAGGAACGTGATGACCCCGTGATACAGCCGCCCCGTCATAATGCGCTTATAGTCGGAGAAGCCGCAGAAGGCGTACTCCGCGTGCAGCGCTTGTCCGCGCCACAGTGTCAATGCCGCGGCGCTTTCGCCGCAGTCGAGCACGTTTGCGAAAAACACCTTGTATAGCAGGAATATAAACATCACTTCGAGGTACAGCGTCAGAAACGGCAGCAGGTACTGCGACGGGTCGAAGCTGTGTCCGCGGAATGTAAGCACCAGCGGCTCGGCGGTGAAAAATACGCTCATAAGCACGACAAAATACATGATGCCCACAACCGCGCCCGCAGCCAGAGTCTGTGTCCCGATAAGCGTGAGATATGTGCAGTTTGAGGCATAGTGCTGGTCGTGCAGTCGCTTGCGCGCCGTCTCACATATCTGTCTGCGCGCGGGGAAGCCGGCCGCCGGCATAACGGGTGCGGGCGCGCCGCAGCTTGCGCAGAACGCGCCGTCGTTTTCATGTCCGCAATAGCATGTCCACATACTTGTTTTTCCTTTCCTTTATTCCTCTTCGTCCTCCAGATCCGCCGGGAGGATGGTCATAAGATCGTCCCTCGTCGGCGCTTCCATCGCGGCAACGCGGTTTGACTGCCGGACGACCATGTCCTCGAAGCAGTTGCGCACGTCGCGCCCGTTGCCGAAGTTATCGTCGCGCTCGGCGTACAGCTCGTCAAAGAGCTTGAGCGCAGCCGACTCGGCGTCGGCGCTGAGCGTATATCCGTTTTTCCTGCACTGGCCGCGGAAAATTGCCATGAGCTGTTCGCCGGTATAGTCCGGGAAGTAGAAATACTTGTTGAAGCGTGACTCCAAGCCGGGATTGGAGTTGATAAACTTCGTCATCGGCTCGCTGTAACCCGCGACGATGACGATGAGGTCGTCCCGGTGATCCTCCATGGCCTTGAGTATTGTTTCGATAGCCTCGCGGCCAAAATCGTTCTCGCCGCCGGACGCGAGCGAATACGCCTCGTCGATAAACAGCACCCCGCCGAGGGCGGATTTTATGACCTCCTGCGTTTTCAGGGCGGTCTGGCCAACGTATCCGGCCACAAGCCCCGAACGGTCGACCTCGATAAGCTGCCCCTTACTCAGCACGCCGATGGCCGCGTACAGCCCGCCTATAAGCCGCGCGACCGTGGTCTTGCCGGTGCCCGGATTGCCGAGGAACACCATGTGCAGGCTCATCGGCGGCACGGGCAGGTCGTTCTCCTGACGGAGCTTGCGCACCTTCATAAGGTTTATAAGGCTCTTCACGTCCTTCTTCACCTCGTCCAGCCCGACCAGCGCGTCAAGCTGCGCAAGCAGTTCTTCAAGGCTCGGCTTCTCCTCCTCAGACTGCGCGGGCTTGGCCGCCGCCGTCTCCCCGCCGGAGGTCTGCTGCGCGGTCGGGTGCTTTTCCGTGAAGCCCGGCTCCATGTTCGTGACGAAGTCCAGCGGATTGAGCGCCTCTTTCGACTTCTTCACACCGGAGGTGTCGCATATCGCAGCCAGCTTGTCGCCGCACTCGGTGATATATTCGGCCTCGGCATAGCTCACATCGTCGTCCGCGGCTGCAAGGTAAAGCAAAATGTTGGTGAGCATACGGATAAAAGTGCGCGAGGCCTCTGTACCGCGCTTCGCGTCGCGCTCGGCAAGATCCCAGAAAAACACCGGCGGCATGAACATGTCGCTTTCGCAGACGGAGCTGGTCAGATTCCACAGCAGCCAGTGCGGCTCCGGACGGTTCTTGGAGTATATCTGGTTGGCCATATCAACGTGATGCTGGCCTATGCTGCCCGCCTTGCTCCACAGCTCCAGCGCGCAGCGGGTCACGAACTTGTCCAGCTCATCCGCGAGCGCGAAGCTGCCGACGCGGTAAAAGGCGTCGGTGTTGGCGATGTATATCTTATGAAACTCCTCCGGGGAGCGGTTCCATGTCGTTGGCATATGTCGCATCTCCTGTTTATGTTATATTTGGCTTCATTATATACCCCCGAACCGCTCTTGGCAACGAGCAATTCGGGGGATCAGTCCATATATTCACTTATGCGGAGGGCAGAAGCGCACCGCGCGGCTCTGCGGCTTTTTGCCGGGCATCAGCTCGGCAGCGCCGCCGGAACGCATGGGCGGCTTTGCGGCCTCAGGCCGCGCCGCGGTCACGCGCTTCCACACCTCGTCAAAGCCCTCAAGGCTCTTCATTATCTCGTTATTGTCCATGTGCATCACCCATCCGGGCTTATTATATGCCGCCGCCCTCCGAAAGGTGTTGCCGTGGCCGCGCGGGACGGTTATAATGCTGCATGACACCTGACAGCATTGCAAGTCAGGAAATTGCGTTTCCATTGCGGTACAATAGGCTCACAGAGGGAGGGAGAGCATGGACTGGATAACAGGGATTCAGCGCGCGGTCGATTACGCGGAGGAGAACATGACAGGCGAGATAGATTACGATGAAGCCGCGCGGCGCGCGCTGTCGTCAAGCTTTCATTTTCAGCGCGTGTTCGGCATTCTGTTCGGGTACAGCTTCGGCGATTACATCCGTATGCGGCGGCTGTCGCTCGCCGGGCAGGAGCTTTTTCTCACGCACAGCCGCGTTATCGACACGGCGCTCAAGTACGGCTACGATACGCCGGAGAGCTTTTCCCGCGCCTTCACGCGCTTTCACGGCATATCCCCGTCTGCGGCGCGTCAGGGCGGCCATGTGCGCAGCTTTTCCCGCATCTCTGTGAAACTTACTATCACAGGAGGAAACATGATGGATTACAGGATTGAAAAGATGGGCTCGATAAAAGTCGCGTGCCGCAGGATAAGCGTCACGAAGCCCGCCGAAAACGAGGTCGCCTATGAGCCGATATCCGCGTTCTGGCGCGAATGCGGCGCTGATGGGACTATTCCGCGTCTCTGCTCCCTCATGGCGGAGCCGAACCCCTTCGACGGGATCCTCGGCATCTGCTTCACCGAATTTCTCGACGGCAGCAGCTTCCCCTACGGCATTGGTGTGGCCTGCCGCGACGATGTGACCGGCGGCGACGGCATAGACGTGGTCGAGCTGCCCGCGCACACATACGCGGTTTTCAAGGTGCGCGGCCCGATGCCTGAGGCGTTCAAGAAGACGTATATGGAGATAAACACGGAATTCTTCACGACCAGCGATTACGAATACTCAAACGGCGTGGAGCTTGAGGTCTACCCCTCCGCGAACGTAAAGGATCCGGACTATCAGTGCGAGATATGGATCGCCGTCGAGCCGAAGAAGAAAGCCTGACCGCAGAATTCTGTTGCGGCTCCGCGCCGCACGGTGTATAATTATGGTAGGGGATAAAAACACGTCCCGGTAGGTAGTCCGGGAGCGCCGTCAGGCGTCAGTAACCTGCCTCCTTTGGTTGTCCGTTCCCCGTACACAGCAATAAGGAGGAACGAACAATGTCCACGACAAAAGCAAGCCTGACAGTCACCTTTGAAGCTCCGTTCTGGATCGGCCTTTACGAGCGCGAGTCGGACGGTGCTTACGAGGTGTGTAAGATCACCTTCGGTGCGGAGCCAAAGGATTATGAGGTTCACGCGTTTCTTTTGAGAAACTGGCACAGTCTCAGCTTCAGTCCAAGGCTCCAAGGCGGTACGCTTTCCGAGCGTCGGCTGAGTCCGAAGCGGCTACAAAGGGAAATCAAACGTCAGCTCAAACCGCGGGGTATCGGAACCAAGGCGCAGGAGGCGCTCAAGCTTCAGCATGAGCAGAACAAGAAACTGCGTCAGAGCATAAGCCGCGAGGCAAGAGAAGCCGAGAAAGACCGACGCTTTCTGCAAAAGAAGGAGCAGCGCCGGGAAAAACACAAAGGACATTGAAAAACAAGGCGGATCGTCGATCCGCCTTGTTTTTTATATGGTTTCCTTATTCAAAATCTGGCCGGAGTTTGATATGGTATAGACCTCACACGGAATAGCCTTTCCGCTGCGCTCCATCGCCGCCTGAACCATGCGCACAAGTCCGCCGCAGCACGGCACCTGCATACGGGTCACGACGATGCTCCTGATATCGTTGAGCATGAATATTTGCTGGAGCTTTTCGCTGTAATCAGTAGCGTCGAGCTTCGGACATGCGATAATAACGGTACGCCCCGCGATAAAACGTTCATGGAAGCCCGCAAAAGCATAGGCCGTGCAGTCCGCAGCTATCAGAATATCCGCGCCGCGGAAAACAGGCGACACCGGCGGCAGCAGCTTCAGCTGAACCGGCCAATTGCCGAGTTGACTTTCTCTCGCCTCAGCTTCGGCGGCCGCTATGCGCGCCTTGTTCTCCTTCACGGCGGACTCATCATATTCCGCCGCCTCGCGCTCGACAAAGCTTATCGCGCCCGCAGGACACTCCGGCAGGCAGTTGCCAAGCCCGTCACAGTAATCATCGCGGATAAGCTTTGCTTTGCCATTGATAATTGCAATCGCGCTTTCGTGACATGCCGCGGCGCATTTGCCGCAGCCGATGCACTTTTCTTCGTCAATATTTATTATCTGGCGGATCATAAACATACCTCCCTACATCCTTACCCAAATTATATATAAAACCATAAAGGAATTCAAACATAAAAAATCAGAGCCGCTTAAATAAGCGGCTCCGTGTTGGCGTTGACCTATCTTTCCAGTCCGTCTCCAGACAAGTATTGTCGGCACTGGTGAGCTTAACTTCTGTGTTCGGAATGGGAACAGGTGGACCCTCACCGTTAAAAACACCAACTATATTCAGGAACTGTACCCTGAAAACTAAACAGAGGAGAGGTAAGCAAGGGGTTTGCCTGCAAAATATAGGTCAAGCCCTCGGGTTATTAGTACCAGTAGGCTGAACACATTACTGCGCTTACACCGCTGGCCTATCAACGAAGTAGTCTTCTTCGACCCTTACTCCATAATGGATGGGAGATCTTATCTTAGGGGGAGTTTCACGCTTAGATGCCTTCAGCGTTTATCTCGTCCAGACGTAGCTACCCAGCTGTGCCGTTGGCACGACAACTGGTGCACCAGAGGTCTGTCCATCCCGGTCCTCTCGTACTAAGGACAGCTCCCTTCAAATCTCCTGCGCCCGCAACAGATAGGGACCGAACTGTCTCACGACGTTCTGAACCCAGC
>CAVCWF010000057.1:0-7331 GCA_963605945.1 Lachnospiraceae bacterium | reverse complement strand
CCATGGCCTTCGGCGATGTGTACACCTTCGGCCCGACCTTCCGCGCCGAGGTATCCTACACTCAGCGCCACGCCGCCGAGTTCTGGATGATAGAGCCGGAAATGGCCTTTGCCGACCTCAACGACTACATGGACACCGCCGAGGCGATGGTGAAATACATCATCAACCGCACGATGGAGCGCTGCCCGCAGGAGATGGAGTTTTTCAACTCCTTCGTCGACAAGGGACTGCTTGAGCGCCTGCACAACGTCGTCTCCAACGACTTCGGCCGCGTGAGCTACACCGAGGCTGTCGACATTCTCAAGAAGAGCGGCCATAAGTTCGACTACCCCGTCGAGTGGGGCATCGACCTCCAGACCGAGCACGAGCGCTACCTCACCGAGCAGGTCTTCAAGAAGCCCATTTTCGTCACCGATTACCCGCGCGACATCAAGGCGTTCTACATGCGCCTGAACGACGACGGCAAGACCGTCGCGGCGGCGGACTGCCTTGTCCCCGGCGTCGGCGAGATCATCGGCGGCAGCCAGCGCGAGGAGCGGCTCGACGTGCTGCTTGCGCGCATGAAGGAGCTTGGACTCAAAGAAGAGGACTACTGGTGGTATATCGACCTGCGCCGTTACGGCAGCTGCCGTCACGCGGGCTTCGGCCTCGGCTTCGAGCGCATGGTGATGTACCTCACCGGCGTCAGCAACATCCGCGACGTGGAGCTGCATCCGCGTACCACCGGCAACGCCGATTTCTGATTTTAAATACGCAAAAAGGACTGTATCGCAGGATACAGTCCTTTTTACAGTCTGTCAAAGAATATGTGCAGCCGGGCACGGATAACAGAGCAGCGGGGGAGCTTGAGGGGGCAAGGCCCGCCTCAAATACAATAAACCGCCGTCCAAAAGTCTTGATACATCAATGACTTTTGGAGCAAAGCAGCATTTTGATATTATCAAAATGCTCGGCGGATGAAGCTGTCAAAAAAGTCCTGTAAGGGCTTTTTGACAAGCTGAATGGGGGCTGTTATAGCCCCCATTTTGTTGTTAATTCAGATTGTCGTTGATAACTTTCAGATCCGCTTCCGTAAGTTCTGTTACGGTTTCCTTATCATTCAAATAAAAACCATTATAACTACCATCTGAGACATTATTATATATCCAAAGGAGATATGTTGCTCTGCCCTCTTCGGTTTTAGTATCATGTTGTACATTAATAGCATTTGTTGTAATGCTATCCACTACATTCTTAGTGTTGTTATCAATGAAAAGAAACAGTTTTTCATCCACAATACCTTCCTGTGCTTCTTCATTGACCCAATGAGCAAACTTAGATGAAACGGTTACTAAATAACAATCCATTTCTACTTCATCAAAGTCAGGGATCTGATAGTGGGTTACATTAGTTGCTTTAGGTGCAGGAGCTTCTTCTCCCGTAAAATCTTTGCAAAGGCTCAGCCAATTAGCAACCTCTTCTGTGGCCAGCTTTGCGTTTACAGCATCAATGATCAACTGCTGTTCCTCTGTCAGCTCTGTTGCCTCGGTAGTATTTGTTTCCTCTGCGGCATTCGTTTTATCCGCAGCATCTGTTTCCTCTGTTACATCCGCTCCCTCTACTGCATCTGTTTTCTCCATAGCATCTGTTCCCGCCGCATTATTTTCACATCTGCAGGGGGTCATTTCTTCTTTTGCACCACAGGCAGCAAGGGAGAGCACCATAATGAAAATAAGAATCAGTGCAAGTATTTTTTTCATAGTTATTACTCTTTCTCCTTTTTAACCATTCTTATAAGTTTCCTTATCTTATCATACTCCCTCCTACAAAACAACTCTTTTCCGTCTTGGATATGGATAAAGAGAAGAAAGAGTGTTCCCCAACGCAAAAAGGACTGTATCCAGCGATACAGTCCTTTTTTATGTACTTTTATGCGGGGCTATTTCACCCGGTCGTCGCCGCGGTTGGCGCGGCGCAGGCCGATCTCGGTGCCGTTGAAGATGCGGACGTAATTTTCCTTATGCTTTATGATTATCGCAACCGTCGCCACGCAGAGGATGGACGCGAGCAGCACGCTCCCCGCCGTGATGCCGAAATAGGTCGGCACAAGGATAACAGTGGTCACGGTGCCGACGACGATATAGTCCGTGACGAGCGTCACGATCGCCACGACGGCGAGCACTATGAGCGCGAATTTCCAGTTGAGCGCGATGGTCATGCCGAGATAGGACGCAAGCCCCTTCCCGCCGCGGAAGCGCAGATAGAACGGGAACATGTGCCCCAGCACACAGGCGACACCCGCCGCGGCGCCGATGAGCGGCAGACCGGGGCAGAAGTGCTTCGCCAGCACGACCGCAACGACCGCCTTGCCGATATCATGCACGGCGACGATAATGCCGGCCTTCCAGCCCATGAGTATCATTGCGTTCGACGCGCCGAGATTTCCGGAGCCGCCCTTGCGCATGTCAACGCCGCGCAGTTTGGACAGATACAGCGCCATATTTGAGCAGCCCAGAACATAGCTGAGCAGGATGACGAGAATGTAGCGGATGACAGTCAAAGAGAACGACCCCCTCTTTATCGGAAAAGTATAAACCATTATAACAGGAAATTTTTCCTGTGTACAGTAGTTTAAAAATTTTAATTTTTACGTGACGAGCGCGCCGTAGGTGAGTATCCCGACATTGTCGCGGTATATCGCGGGAAAATCGCCGAGGGGCAGCGGGTTCACGCCCTCGCCCATCTCTATCGTATAGCCCGGCCGGTCATAGTCCTGAATAAACCAGTCCTTATAGCCCGCAAAGCCCGACGCGTACGGCGTCTCCTCGACGGCATAGCCGGAGACCGAGGCGAAAAGCTCCGCGATCGCGCGGGAATTCGCGGGTTCATAGTCCAGAAAGCGCCAGTATATCACGCGCCCCTGACTGTGATACGACAGCGTAAGCGCCGGGTCGAGCGCGAGCGTGTAATCGTACATTGCGCGGCTCTCCGGAGCCGTGAGCGGCGCGGAGCCGACATAGTCCGCCGGAGCCGGGGATGTGACGCCCTGCGCAAACTTTATTGCCTTTGCGTTTTCCCACCCGGCGGGGTACTGGAGGTTCAGGTCAACGCCGCGGATATTCGCCTTCCAGCCCGACGGAAACGGAAACTGAGGATACCTGAGCGCGACATTCCGCGCATAGTTGAAATACTCGCCCTGCGCCAGCTCCCCGGTGACGAGGTCAATGCCGTCCGGATTCACGGCTGGGATAATATATATGGAAGCGTAGCTCAGTATCTCCGCCGCGCTGCGGCCGAAAATGTCCCCGGCGTTCGAGTAGGCCGCGGCCAGCTGCTCGGCAAATTTCAGCAGAACCGGCGTCGTCAGCCACTCGTTCGCATGGTGCGAGGCGTTGTACAGCACGCGATTATCGCCGCGTCCAAGCTTCAGGCTCCACAGCGGCCTGCCCATGACGCTGCGGCCGATCTCGCCCGTCGCTATGAACGGATACCGCGCCGCAAGGCCGCGCACACAGTAGCCCACCAGCGCGGAGCTGTATTTTATATCCGTCGGCACGACGTCGAACGGCAAGGGCACGACAAGCTGAGTCCCCGGCTGCGGCATCTGCACGCCGGGATTTGCAAGCGCGATCGCCGCGGGCGACGCGGAATGCATCGCGGCGATGCTCTCAAGCGTGTCGCCGGGGCGCGCGGTGTGCAGAATATAGCCCGTGTACCACGGCAGCAGCGCGCGGTGCGTCCGGCTGCCGACTATCCCGTCCGCCTGAAGTCCGTTTGCCTGCTGAAACCGCGTGACGGCCTGCATGGTCGCGGTGCCGAATATTCCGTCCGTCTCCAGCGGCGCGTAGCCCGCGCGGTTCAGCCCCAGCTGCAAAAGCTGCACGGACGGCCCGATACTGCCGTATTTTAATGTTCTCATACCTTTCCCCCCTGTCTTCCGGAAAGTATATGCAGGCAGCAGCCGACATATGCCGGCGTAAAGGCGGCGTTAAAAATTTCGGACACTTTGTAAAGCGCCCGTCAAGAAGCATTGATAAGTATTGAACAATCTGTGAGCACGGTGGTAATATGCACATGCTTTCTTGTATAGATTGCCAATTTTAAAAGGAGGAAAACAAAAATGAAAAAGTATCTTGCACTGATTCTTGCCCTGTGCATGGTGTTCGCGCTGTGCGCCTGCGGCAGCGCTGCGGAAACACCTGCGGCTCCCGCCGCCGACGCGACCGATGCTCCCGCTGCCGGAGACGGCTCCGCTGCTGAAGCCACCGGCTGGGCTCCCGACGGCCCCGTGACCATGATCGTCTCCTACAAGGCCGGCAACGGCACCGACGTCACCGCGCGTATCCTCGCAAAGTACGCTGAGAAATACGTCGGCCAGACCATCGTCATCGAGAACGTCGACGGCGGCTCCGGCTCCCTCGGCTGGTCCCAGCTCGCAGCGGCTGATCCCGACGGCATGACCATCGGCTTCATGAACCTGCCCAACTTCAACAGCTCCATCGTCAAGGGTCTCGGCACCTACACCACTGCCGACTTTGCCGCGATCTGCAACCACGTCACCGAGACTTCTCTCGTTATCGTCCGCGCTGACGAGACCCGCTTCGAGGACATCGACGGTCTTGTCGCGTATGCGAAGGAGAACAACACCGTCGCTTCCACCAACGGCGCGCAGGCCTCCAACCACATCGGCGCTCAGGCTTTCGCCAACTCCGCCGGCTTCAAGTACACCGACCTGCCTCAGGGCAACACCAACGATGAGCTCGTCTCCCTGCTCGGCGGCGAGGCCGACTGGTGCGTCGTAAAGGCCGCTGATATCGCAGGCCGTACCGACGTCAAGGTTCTGGCTGTCTTCTCCGAAGAGCGTCTGGCTGAGTACCCCGACGTCCCGACTCTGGGCGAGAAGGGTTACTATGACAAGTGGCTCGGCTCCTCCCGCTGCATCGTTGCTCCCGCGGGCGTGAGCGAAGAGGTCATCAAGTTCTACGAGAACGCCTTCAAGCAGACCATGGAAGACCCCGAATACCTCGCAGCAGCCTCCGAATTTGTCACCGATTATAAGGATGCCGCAGCTACCGCGGCTCTGATTGAGGAGCAGCAGGCCTTCACCGAGGGTCTATCCACCGGCTTCTGGTACGAATAAAATCTTCTGTTTTGAGGTTCGCTTCAAAACTGCCGGACATTGAGTTGTCCATGTTCCGTGCAGGGGAGTTCAGATGAGCTCTCCTGCACAATCGATTAAAGATTTATAGGAGGGATCGTCCCTTGAAAATGAAGAAAACCGATATAGGCGTTGTCGCGTTCATGTACGCCGTGTGCGCGTTCTTCTACGCTTACAGCTATAAGCTGACGGAAGAGAGCAAGACCTACCCGATATTCACTATCGCCCTGCTCTTCGCTCTTACAACGCTCTATCTTGTTCAGATGATAATCAATGCGCGCAAATTCGGCGTGGAGAGCGGCGCGGACGAGGTGTTCGCTGGCTTCAAGCCGGTGCAGTTCATCGTCTCGATAGTTCTGACTCTCGTGTACTTTCTGATGATAAAGTACCTCGGCTTCTTCTCCGCGACTATCATATTCATGTTTGCGTCGCTGCTGTACCTCAAGGTACATATAGTCCCGGCGGTTATTTCCGTTCTGGTAATGAATCTGCTGATCTACTTCGCGTTCGTGAGGTTCCTCGGCGTCAAGCTGCCCTCCGGGCTGCTGTTTTAAGGAGGGTATGAAATTATGCTTGCAACCTTACAGCAAATGGGTCAGGGCTTTATCCACGCTCTGACATGGCTCAACCTTCTGGCAATGGTGGGCGGCGTTACGCTCGGTATCGTCATCGGCTGCCTGCCCGGTCTCTCGGCCGCAATGGGCGTCGCGCTGATGCTGCCGCTGACCTTCACCATGCCGACCGACACCGGACTCATCGTCCTCGGCGCAATCTACTGCGGCGCTATCTTCGGCGGCTCCATCTCTGCAATACTTATCCACACTCCCGGTACCCCAGCTTCGGCGGCGACAGCTATCGAGGGTTATCAGATGACACTGAACGGACAAGCGGGCAAGGCGCTGGCCACGGCCTGCTGGAGCTCCTTCTGGGGCGGTCTGCTCAGCTGCATCTCCCTGTACTTCTTCGCTCCCGCGCTGGCTCAGCTTGCGCTAAAGTTCATGTCCGCTGAGAAATTCTGGCTCGGCATCTTCGGCCTGACCATCATCGCGGGCGTTTCCAGCAAGAGCATCGTCAAGGGACTTATGTCCGGCGCACTCGGCCTGCTGATTTCCTGCATCGGCCTTGACCCCATCGACGGCACTCAGCGTTTCATGTTCGGTCAGGCGTTCCTCGCAGAGGGCATCAACGTCACCTGCGCTCTGATCGGTCTGTTCTCAATGTCTCAGGTCTTCATCCTCGCCGAGAAGAAGATCGTCGAGCGCGAGAAGGCAAAGAAATTCTCCGACAAAATCGCCCTCACGAAGGCCGAGAAAAAGATGCTCTGGCCGACCGTTATCCGCTCTTGGATCATCGGCAACATCATCGGCATTCTGCCCGGCGCAGGTGCATCCATCGCCTGCTTCATGGGCTACAACAACGCAAAGCAGTTCTCCAAGCATAAGGAAGACTTCGGCCACGGCGCGATTGAAGGTGTCTGCGGCTCCGAGGCCGCGAACAACGCCGTCACCGGCGGCTCCCTGATCCCGATGCTGACCCTCGGTATCCCCGGCGAATCCGTCACCGCGGTTCTGATGGGCGGTCTGGTCATTCAGGGACTGGCTCCGGGACCCGAACTCTTCACCAAGCACGCCGCGATGACCTACACCTTTTTCGCGGGCTTCGTGCTCGTGCAGTTCTTCATGCTGGCTATCGGTATGCTCGGCTGCCGCGGCTTTGCACAGATCTCCCGCCTGTCTGACGCTATCCTCATCCCCTGCGTCACGGTGCTGTGCTTCGTCGGCTCCTACGCTATCCACAAGAATCTCAGCGACGTCGTCGTCATGCTCATCTTCGGCGTACTCGGCTATCTGATGCGCAAGTTTGACCTCAACACTGCTGCGGTCGTTCTGGCACTGATACTCGGCCCGATAAGTGAAAAAGGTCTGCGCGGCGCGCTGCGAGTCAGCGGCGGCGACCTCGGCTGCCTGTTCGCTTCCCCGGTGAGCTGGGTTCTCATCGTTCTGAGCGTCATCGGCATCTTCTCTCCGATCCTCATGGCAAAGTTTGAGAAAAAAGTCACCGGCGGCGAAGTACTCGAAGAGTAATCACGATATTTATAAAAAAACAGCTATGGAATTCATCCATAGCTGTTTTTTATTGGGCTCTGTGTCAATAGTTGGGGTAGAGTAAAAAAAAGAAAATGTGCAGAACAGGG
>CAVCWF010000056.1:0-5492 GCA_963605945.1 Lachnospiraceae bacterium | reverse complement strand
GATTTCCAATCGTGCGCGCTCGACCAACTACGCGACTTCTCCGTGTTTGCTCAAGTGAACATGCTATTCAATTATCAGCTTGGTTATTATAATTCACAGCCCACGCAAAGTCAAGCATTTTTTTGCCACGACGGCACATTTCGGAACTTTGCGGTTGACAACTGTGTTATAGCTGTGTATACTGTATATATACAGTTATAATGAGGTAGTGCGTATGACCATAATCATCGACAACAAAAGCGGCGTGCCGATATACGACCAGATATATTCTCAGATAAAAGCGCAGATAATCGGCGACGCGCTGCGGCAGGACGAGGCACTGCCCTCGATACGCAGTCTTGCCAAGGATCTGCGCATCAGCGTAATCACGACCAAGCGCGCCTATGACGAGCTGGAGGCCGAGGGCTTCATATACACGCTCCCCGGCAAGGGCAGCTTCGTCGCGCCGAAGAACACGGAGCTGCTGCGCGAGGAAAACCTGCGCCGCATTGAGGAGCACATGCGCGGGATTTCCGCTCTCGCCGCGCAGAGCGGCCTGACGCGGCAGGAGCTGAGCGAGATGTACACATTAATTTCCGAGGAGGACTTGACATGAACGCGATAGAAATAACCGGGCTGCGCAAGGCGTACCCCGGCTTTGAGCTGGCTGGGCTTGATCTCTGCCTGCCGGGCGGCTGCATAATGGGGCTCATCGGCGAAAACGGCGCGGGCAAGAGCACGACCATCCGCCTGATCCTCGACATGATGAAGCCCGACGCAGGCAGCATAAAGCTCTTTGGCCGCCCGAACTCCGAGCGCGCGCTCAAGGAGGACATCGGCGTTGTGCTCGACGAGGTGGGCTTCCCCGACTGCCTGACCGCCGCGCAGGCAAACAAGGTTCTGCGCAAGGCGTACAGGAACTGGGATGAGGACGCGTTTTTCGGATACCTGAAAAGGCTGAGCATCCCCGAAAACAAGCCCTTCGGCGATTTCTCGCGCGGGATGAAAATGAAGCTCGGCATCGCGGCGGCGCTGTCGCACAACGCGAAGCTGCTGATCCTCGACGAGGCGACGAGCGGGCTTGACCCGGTTGTGCGCGACGAGGTGGTGGAGCTGTTCTCGGACTTCACGCGCGACGAGGAGCACTCCGTCCTGATCTCATCGCACATCGTCAGCGATCTTGAAAAGCTCTGCGACTACATAGCCTTCCTGCACAAGGGCCGCCTTATGCTCTGCGAGGAGAAGGACGCGCTGCTGGCCGAATACTGCTTCGCGCGCGGCACGGCGGCGGAGCTGGACGCGATAGACCGCAGCAGCATGATAGGCCGCCGCGACGGGCGCTACGGCAGCGAGGCCATAATCCGGCGCGCCGCGGCTCCGGCGGGGCTGAGTCTCAGCCCGGTGAGCATTGAGGAGTTGTTTATATTCATGGTAAAGGAGGACGGCAGGCAATGAGCGCACTGATTTTGAAAGACCTTTACATTCTGAAAAAATACTGCCGTTCGGTGCTGCTGATGGTGGTGATATTCTGGGGCGCGTCGATATTCGCCGGTTCCGGGAACCTGTTCTGGACATTTTTCCCCGTGATAGTCGGCTCGGTCACGCCGGCGACGCTGCTGTCTTATGACGAAAAGTTCCGCTGGAACCAGTATTGCGATACGATGCCGATAAGCCGCGCTGCCGTTGTGGCGGAGAAATACGTTCTGACCGCGGCGACGGTGCTGCTGCTCATGGTGGGTTCTGTCGCCGTGCAGCTGCTGGCGTCCGTCAGAACGGGCGAAGCGCCGGAAGACCTCGGTCTAATTGCGGCGCTGACCTTTACCGTCGGGCTGCTGCCGCCGTGCATCATGCTGCCCGCGGTGTATAAGTTTGGCATGGAGAAGGGGCGCATCGTGTATTATTTCTGCATCGGCGCCGCCTGCGCGATACCGTTCGCGCTGCCCTCGGACGCGCTGGACGGTGGTATGAGCACCGCGTCGGTGTTCCTGCTGCCGGTCGCCGCGGCTGCGCTGTTCGCCGTGTCGTGGGCGATATCCACGGCGGTGTATAAGAAAAAGAGTTTGTGAAAACCACGGGAGATTTATTGATGAACGAGATAATAAAGGCGCTCGAAGCGAAATATCATCCGCTGGGCATGATCGTATACGGGTCATATGCGGATGGTACAAACAACCTTAACAGCGATTTCGACGCGCTGCTTCTGACCGACAGCGGTTCGGAGCTGCACGACAGTTCTACGATATCCGGCGTTGAACTTGATGTTTGGGTATATCCGCGAGTTAAAATCAAAGCACCTCACGATGCCTACAAATTTCTGCAAATTTGGGACGGCGTCATTATCTCCGATGAAACGGGGCTTCTTTCGAGCCTGCAAACGGAAGTCCGCGAGTATATACACAGCACAGCGGCAAAGGGGCGGGAGGAAAACCTTCAGAATCTCAACTGGTGCAGGAAGATGCTGGCGCGAACGGAACGCGGAGATTTTGAAGGTCGATACCGCCGATGCTGGCTGCTGACTGACAGCTTGGAGATTTACTGCAACATCGTCGGTAAATACTTCTTCGGCGCTAAAAAAGCTCTGCGATATATGCAGCAGTACGCCCCTGATGCAGCCGCGGTATATGACGCGGCACTCAGCAGTCCCACATTCGAAAACCTGCAACGCTGGATAGAGATTCTGGAAAAGAACTACGCCACCCGTTTTCCCGACAACTAACAAACGCCCCCCAATGCGGAGAATTCTCCGCATTGGGGGCGTCTCATTATCCGATCATTTCTCAAGCACGCGCAGGAACTGTTTCGTCCGCTCCTCCTGCGTCTCGTGGAACACCTGCTGCGGCGTTCCCTGCTCGACTATCGTGCCGCCGTCCATGAAAATCACGCGGTCGGACACGGCCTCGGCAAAGCTCATCTCGTGCGTGACGATGACCATCGTCATCTTCTCCGCCGCGAGCTGCTTTATGACGTTCAGCACCTCGCCGGTCAGCTCCGGGTCAAGCGCGGACGTCGGCTCGTCGAAGAACAGCACTTCGGGCTTGAGCGCAAGCGCGCGCGCGATGGCGACGCGCTGCTGCTGGCCGCCGGAGAGCTGGTGCGGATAGTAATCCAGCTTATCCGCAAGGCCGACGCGGGCGAGCAGTTCCTCGCTCTTTGCGCGGATCTCGGCGTATATCGCCTTCTTGTTCGCGCGGAAATCCGGCCGCTCCTTGGCCTGAAGCCGCGGCGCAAGCATGACGTTCTCCAGCGCCGTATACTGCGGGAACAGGTTGAAATTCTGGAAAACCAGTCCGAAATGCAGACGATTGCGGCGGATATCCGCGTCGCTCAGCGTTTTCCCGCTCCCGGAATCGAACAGCGTCTCGCCGTTGACGGAGATGCTGCCGCTGTCTGGCAGGCCGAGAAAATTCATGCAGCGCAGCAGCGTGGTCTTGCCGCCGCCGGACGGGCCGATGACGGACAGCGTCTCGCCCTGCTCCAGCGAAAAGCTGATGCCCCGCAGAACCTGCAGGGATTCGAAGCTCTTATATAAATCTTTTACCTCAAGCAGCGCCATGTCCGCACCTCACACCTTGAAATAGTCCAGCTTTTTCTCCAGCTTGCCCAGCAACACCGTCAGTATGCCGCTGAACAGCAGGTAGTAAACGCCGGTAAAAAACAGCGGCCAGATAATGCCCTGCTTGATGAACCGCTCGCCGTTCCACATGATCTCGTACACCGCGATAACGCGCACGAGCGAGGTATCCTTGACGAGCGTGATGATCTCGTTGCCGATGGGCGGGACGATGCGCTTTATGACCTGCATCAATGTGACCTTGAAGAATATCTGCCCCTTGGTCATGCCCAGAACCTGCCCCGCCTCGTTCTGCCCCTTGGGAACGCCCTCAATGCCGCCGCGGAATATCTCCGAAAAATAGCAGGCATAGTTGAAAATGAACGTGACGATGGCCGCGACGAAGCGTCCGCCGCTGCCGCTGCCCCACCAGTTGTTTCCGAGGAGCATACCCGGCCCATAATATATAATAAGAAGCTGGAGCATCAGCGGTGTGCCGCGCACTATCCACACGATGAACTTCACCGGGTATTGCAGCAGCCTGAGCCGGTTCATGGAGCCGAGCGATATCAGCAGTCCAAGCGGAATGGCTCCGGCCAGCGTCAGCGCGAATATTTCAAGCGATTTCAGAAAACCCTGATTCAGGGACGACAGAACGGTTTGGAACATATCAGACCTCGGTTAAATTTATTTGGGCAAGCCAAGCTCCCCTTTCGGGGAGCTTGGAATATCGCCGGTATCACTTTGCGATGATGGACTCCTGTACGCCGTACTGGTTGGCTATCTCCATGACGTCGCCATCGGCAAACGCGGCCTTGTAGAACTCGTTGAACTTCGCTGCGAGGTCGCTTCCGGAGCGGAAGCCGACGCCGTACTCTTCGCTGGTGAGAGCGACGGTGTAGGTAAGGTCAGGGTAGCTGGTGCCGTCGCCAATCATCGCGCCGGCCATCAGCAGGTCGATGATGCAGGCGTCGGATGTGCCGGCGGAGACCTCCATCAGCGCGTCAGCCTGAGTCAGCACCGCGGTGTAGCTCAGTCCGGCCTCGGTCGCGGCAGCTTCACCGGCGGAGCCGGATTCGACCGCGAAGTTCAGCTCCTTGAGGCTTTCAACATCCTGATACTTGTCGGCGACGTCCTTGTTCACAACGACGACCTGCGCGTTGTTGCAGTAGGCTTCGCCGCAGCTCATGGTCTTGGTGACTTCGTCGGTCAGGGTCATGCCGTTCCAGACGCAGTCGATGCTCTTGGCGTTCAGCTCAAGCACCTTGTTGTCCCAGTTTATCTCAACGAACTCCGCCTTGACTCCGATGTACTCGGCAAATGCCTTGGCCATATCCGCGTCAAAGCCGATCCATTCGCCGGACTCATCCTGATAGTCCATCGGCGCGAAATCGGTTATGCCGACGATGAGCGTTCCTTTGTCCTGAACGTACTTCAGGTCGCTGTCGGTAACGGAATCCTTTGCGCCGCAGGCACACAGCGCAAGCATCATTATAAGGGTAAGAGCAATGGCAATTATCTTTTTCATTTTGTGCAGTCTCCTTTTTGCTTCAGCATGGTAGTATAATATCACATTAGCGTAATAAAGCAAGGGTTTTCTTCGCGTTCTGCTGTGCATTTTTTGCACAGCGTTTTCGACAGAAATGTTAGACGTGGCTATTTAATTCCTACTGAGTTTATGGTAAATTAAAGTCGTAGGAATTAAAGGAGATTTGTTATAATGAACGTTACAAGCAAAGGCCGTTACGCGCTCATGGTAATGATCGACCTCGCCCAGCACCCGGACGACGGCTTCATATCGCTCAAGACCATCGCCGACCGGCAGGGCATTTCAATGAAATACCTTGAGATGATAGTCGGCAGCCTGAAGAAGGCGGAGCTTGTGGACAGCGTCCGCGGCAAGGAGGGCGGCTATAAGCTCAACCGCGCGCCGGAGGAATACACCGTCGGCATGATCCTGCGC